>JBCCOH010000004.1:0-86782 GCA_039111275.1 Cyanobacteria bacterium P01_D01_bin.1
CGTATGAGTACGCTGCAAGCTAATCACAGATTGCTACAGCCGCTATTCTACCGATTCATTCCACAGGTCACTGTTTTGACGAATGCTAGACCAGTCGCCATTACCTAATATTAGATGATCTAGCAGAGGAATACCTAAGAGCTGCGACCCCTTTAGCAGCTGACGAGTTAGAGAAATATCCTCCTGGCTAGGCTCTAGAGAGCCTGAAGGATGATTATGCGCCACAATTGCTCTGGTCGCGCCTCGCTTAATCACTTCGCGAAAGATGTCTCTAGGATGCGCGATTGTTTCTGTTGCAGTTCCTACACTAATCACCTTGCTGCCGATAATCCGATGCTTCACGTCTAACAGGAGGACGGCAAATCTCTCTTGCGATTGCCACATCAATTCGTGCCCTAGCGCTGCTGCTGCAACTGAGGGATCGTCTACAACTGTCATACTGGGTGGTTGACTTTGTAAGACTCTTTTTCCCAGTTCTATAGCAGCTAGAATCGTTGCGGCTTTTGCTGGCCCTACCCCGGAGACTTTCATCAGTTCTTCTGCGGTCACATCTCTGAGTGCTGGTAGTCCATCATTATCCGGGCGTTCTTTTCCTAATTCTTGCAATATAAAATGTCCTAACCCCACTGCTGATAGCTTTCCAGCTCCTTGCCCCGTTCCTAACATCAGAGCAATTAGCTCGGCTGCGGATAGACGCTTGGCACCGTGGGTCAATAGGCGTTCGCGGGGCCGCTCTGTGGTGGGCATGTCGGCAACGCGTAGAGAGTAAGGCATGATGGGCGAGATAATTGGTTTGGTTTAGTGAGCCCGAAATTGAAGTAGGAACGATGAATGATGGCGTAAGCTGTAAGGATTGATTTGAGCATGAGCCAATGTCTTTAGAAGCCTTGTATGGAATGGATGAAGTGGCGATTTCCTCTGGGGAAAGCTGTGCTAGCGCAACCAAACTCAAGACAGTGCGTCAAGCCCTGACCAATGCGACAATTGGGTCCAACTTGGCACCTCTCTTTGCCGAACAGCGTCAGGCGATCTGCACAGACCTACTCTGGCTCAACGAAATGAGCGAGTATCAAACTCTAGGCATTTGTGCAGACTCTGTTTTTGAGGCAGAAGCTGCTTTGAAGGGGTACGTGGCCGCGCTCAGTCAGCCGATCAACATAGATTTGCCAGAGCAGACAGGCGCCGTCTATCTAAAGTTCAATACGCTAAAAAATGCTTGGTATCTAGATGGCTACAGCGGTGAGTCTAGAGGTGTGTTGGTGACTTATCACACGTCTGAACCAGAGCTAGATGACGTCAACGGTACCTACGGACCATTTCCGTTGGACCTATTTTCATCAGGCCATGAACTTTAATACGAATACTCGCTAGCCACCTACCTGATTTTGTCTTTTCAGCCAGCTCAAAAGCATATCTATGCCATCTATTGCCGCAATCGCGACGAACACCTTCAGGGTTACGATCTCTAGCTCCAGTCTGCGAAGCCTCACTCCAAAAAATGCTCAGCTATGGATTCGGCTTAACCTACAGTCCGAGGCTACTTCTTTACAGCTCAATTACTGTATTGACGACACTTCTTTTTCGACTTTCCTACAGGCAAAGTCGAAGCTACTCCCCACTCACCCCCAACAGTGCCTCACGATCCACCCGCCGCGTCACCGTCGGGCAAGACTTCCGCACTCGGTCAAACTCTGCGTCTTGCCATGAAAAAGTAAAGTGGCTTACCGTTTTGATTTGAGGAAATGCTCGCTGTAGCGCGTCCATCTGTGCTTCTAGCGAAGGACGGTCCCGTTGATTAACGCCCCATATGCCCGCTAGTGCTGGCTTCACAGTCGCTAGATTGCGCCGTACGTTTGTGACTCGTCTGACCTCGTCAACAATGCAGCTTGTATTGCCACAGACAGCGTAGGCCATTGGATGAAAATCCATCCACAACGGGAAGCGATTCCAGTGCTGTAGTCTAGAGTCATAGCCGTTGCCTATCGCCCTGTTGCCATTTGGAAAGAAGACAGCACCAGTCGGAATTCCCTCCTGCCTAGCAGACAGCGCTCCTGCTTGCAGAAAGTCGACCACGCCCTGAATTGCATGGGCTACGCTCATGCGCCATAGCTCATTTTGCAAACCCGGTCTTCTTTCTGCTGCTGGCGCAAGTTCATCTGGTGCCACAGGTGCAGGTGTCCGGCTTTGCCACAGCGGTTCGCCCTCTGCTGGATACAGGCTATCTGTTTGAGTAACATCAAATTCTGTCAGATACCCTCGCCGCAAGAAGCTCCGAATCAGTGCTCGGCCTTTGTTGTTGGTTCCTCTTTGAACAAATGCCTGACTAGCTGCGGGACCATAGATCCATAGATCTCTTACCTGGGTCGCAACTGAACCACCACCGACTAGACGTGGATAGCGAACGTAATCATACAGTGCTCCATCTGGCTTTCTAGCTAGTATCGCTCGTAGCATCTGCTGATAGTCCTGCTGAGCTACCCGGCTGTAGGGATCGATAAATGCTTCTTCCGACGTACCGCTCTTGCCATTTTCGGCATAGTCCACTGTATCTGAACCAGTGCCGTTGCGGGCTAATACCTGCCTGCGATCAGGGCGTTGACCGTAGGAGTAGCCAAAGTTCAGCGTAAACATCCATGCATAGGCATCTAGGCTGCGCTCGTGAGCTGCTGCGATCGCTTCTGCCAGCAGATCTCGGTCAGCAAATTCATCGAACTGAACAACGCTCGGCCAGACCGTGGGATTGTCATTCTTCGGCAGCAGCACCTGACCGTTAGAAAAAGCCTCAATATAAACCTGGTTGTAGCCGAGGTTTACAATCCGGTCCATCAACGCATCCAACCTACCGGGGCGCAGGTCACAGGGGTACAGACGCAGCCAGACGGCTTGATTCTGCGGCCACTGAGTGCGACGACAGCGATGCATTGCCTCTGCCTGCTGGTTTGAGAGCATCTCGTACTCTCTTTGTGCTATCTCATTCCCTTGCAGTCCAGCAACGCGCAGTGACTCCTTGCTTTGCGCTTCGGCTTCAGAAATCTGACAAAATCGGTTCATATTAGCGCCCGCAGGCTGCGCTGTCATCACCTGTAGCGATGCCAGCACAAAGCAGCTAAGCACGGCACTTCTTAGCAGTCTACTGCGTAGCCACTGGCGCCGCAGCAGTTTGTAGGACCACGCTCGGCGATTTTTCGTGACGACTTGGTTTACTCTCAAGACCATAGCTGCCTGCTTAATCGGTTGCGCTCCCAACCAAATCTCTACTTATCTTGGGTCATCCTACTGATTTCTATCCGTCTTGTGGCCGGATAGTTGTGACACTGTCGTCTGCGACTACCTACCAGTAACGATACCCAGTAACGACACCCAGTAATGACACCAGTCATCACACCTATTTCAACAACCTGGACCGCAAAGAAGGACGAAAAACCAACAGCAGACCAAAAAAACTACAGAAGATGAAGAGAGCGTAAACAGAACCAAAAACGCTATTCATCAGGTTCTGTTTCAGCATACCCAGACGCCTGTTCCGCTTTCTCTAATTTATCGACCAGGGATAGCAGTTGCATTCTTTTGATGTATGGCCATCCGCCTTCCTGCTCAATATCTCGCAGCAGCCGGTATAGACGCTGACGATTATCAGGCAGCGCGTCGCAAAACAACGTATCTCGAATGTCGTAGTGCAAGCGCTCCAAACGCCTCAATAGATCTAGTAAGGCCAGACAGTCTCCCTGCCGACGCTGCGCAGCGGAGCGCACTGTTTGAACCAGCTCGTCTAGATCATCGTTCGGGTCATCAGAGAAGTCTTGAGTATTTTGAGGGAAAACGTCTGAATTTCTCACTGTTTTAACTTTTGTAACCCGATTGTTTGGACAATGTAGGCCCGTAGAGCAGCGCATCCTAGCGCTAGCCTGACTGAGCCTACGCGATCGCCCCGCTTTGGCGCAAGCTATCTACCTCACGAAACCGAGCCCAAAACTGGGCGGAGGCGGTGTAAACTTATGTACTAAATACCCTTTAAACATCTAATAGTCTTGAGGTTACCCATGAGGTATCGCGCTCTGCTCGCCGCGTTTTTTGCCCTTTGCTTAGGCGTTTTAACAGCCTGTAGCGAGGCCCCCTCCGCTACCAGCGAAATTCCACTTACCTATGATCAAATTCGCAACACTGGACTTGCCAACAGCTGTCCTCAAGTAGACGAAACCCGACGTGGTCAAATTCCGATAGAAGACGGTACCACCTACAAACTAGTTGACTTGTGCCTAGAGCCGACTAGTTTCTTTGTCAAGCAAGAGTCTCCTAACAAGCGAAAAGAAGCTGAGTTTGTAGCTGGAAAGTCCCTCACTCGCTACACTACGTCTATTGAGCAAGTTAGCGGTGACATCAATCTTCAAGAAGACGGCAGCCTCCTCTTCGATGAAAAGCTAGGAATGGACTTTCAGCCGATCACTGTACTTTTGCCAGGTGGTGACCAAATTCCCTTCTTGTTTACTATCAAAGGGCTGAAGGCTCGCTCTCAGACTGGGCTTAATGCCATTACCACTTCTACTGACTTTGAAGGCTCCTTCCGGGTACCCTCTTACCGCACTTCTAACTTCCTAGATCCCAAAGCTCGTGGCTTGACTACCGGCTACGACAATGCAGTCGCCCTCCCTGCTCGCGCCGATGCTAACGATCTAGCCAGAGAGAACGTCAAAGCCTTTGACGTTGGTAGCGGTACCATCTCCCTACAGATTTCCAAAGTCGATAGCAACACGGGCGAAATTGGAGGTACGTTTATATCCGAGCAGCCTTCTGACACCGATATGGGAACTGCCGCCGCAGACGACGTTCGCTTGCAGGGCGTTTTCTACGGTCGAATAGAGACCGAATTCGACGCCTAGTGTCGTACTAACCGCTAGTTTAGTTTCGATCTGGCAGCCCATATCGGAGACTCTTGTTAAAAAAGGACACCAACTAGGGTGTCCTTTTCAATGTTTATTTTTGGTGATTATTCTGGCGGGGATAGATTGAGACCAAGCCTTTGATTCCGTGTAAACCCGATTGCGACAGAAAAACAGCTTAATTAGGCTAATCTCGTTAGTTCTTCTTCGCTGGCTTAGGGATTCTGCTGTATCCCGTGAGCTTTTTTTCTATGCACGGTTCGCCTCATCAGACTCTCAAGAGTCAGTCTTTCGAGCTTCTTAGTTTGTATCAAAAAGATCGTTCGCTACAGTTACGCAACCGTCTAGTTCAGCTCAATATTGGCTTGGTGCGTCAAGAAGCGCACCGCTGGCTACGTCACTCTGGAGAGTCATTTGATGATTTGATGCAGGTAGGCAGCTTGGGTCTGATCAACGCTATCGAACGGTTCGATATAGAGAAAGGCTGTGCATTTAGCTCATTTGCTATTCCCTATATTCGGGGTGAGATTCAGCACTATCTGAGGGATAAAGGCACCGTGGTGCGTATTCCTCGAAAGTGGCAAGCCCTTCAAAGCCAGTCAAAGCAAGCGATTCGCCATTTACAGAGCGAGCTTAACCGCAAGCCCAGGGACTGTGAGATTGCAGATCGGCTTGACATTACTGTAGAAGAATGGCAGCAGGTTAGAATTGCGAGTAGCAACCGACGGTTGCTGAGCCTAGATGCACCAATTAAGGAAGAAGGTAGTACGTCATCACTGGGCGATCTCATACCCGACGCTGGCTACCGTAGCTTTCAGCTAGTGCAGGAAGATAGGATTCGACTTCAGCAGGCGTTATCTCAGCTAGAAAGACGAACTCGTGAAGTTGTAGAGTTTGTCTTTTTACAAGATCTGACTCAGAAAGAAACCGCTGAAAAATTAGGTATCAGCTCTGTAACCGTTTCTCGGCGTATTCGGAAGGGATTGCAGCGCCTACAGCTAATTATGAGCCCAGCTAGAGAAGGATAGCGCAGCAGAGCATAGACCAAGACCGTTAGTTTTATTCCTTTCTGTCTATTCTATGAGGGCGCAGGTTCCCTACGGCTTTGGCCATTTTTTGTCAGACAGAAGATGCCCCGGATGCGACCAAGATCAGGTGACTGCGCTGGACTCCAACTTTTGACTCCTCTGTCCTATGCGAAATCAAAATGTGCGGCAGCTGTTACTGGTCTTTGTCGCCACAGCTCCATTAGTTAGCTGTCAATATCTGAGCGCCGGAGAAGATATTGAAATTATTGACCCAATAGCAACAACTATTGAAGCGAGAGACCGCGCGGCTGAGGTGGGGCAGGATATTGCTGATGCAGTTGACGGTGGAGCTGAGGATGAGCCATTCGATGAGCCAACTGTAGCAGCCCCAGCCATTGTGACCGCAGATTTAATTCAGTCGACCGACTCTAAGGTTAGAGTGCAGACCGTTGCTAGATCGCGTAACGATCCTTTTGCGAGCCTACCAATTCCTTTGGCGCCTGTACCCGTTGATTTACCAGAAGCAGCCGCTACAGGTGCGGGTAGTAGTGGCAACGGCGGCAACGGTGGAGCGGCATCTAGCTCCACGTCTGCCGCGCCTTCCGGGCCAACGCCACCCGCTGTTCGAGTCCGAGAAGAACCGCTGATAGAGCCGGCGCCAATTGCACAGCTACCTCCTGTTCCACAGCCTGTTATCGCGCCGGGTGTCGCCGTTTCTGGGATTATTCAGTTGGGTGGTACGCCCTACGCCATTGTCCGTTCGGGTGATGAGCCTGAGCGGTATGTCAAGGTGGGCGATCGCATTGGTAACGGTAGCGTCCGAGTCAAGCGTATCGAGACCTTGGCCTACGAACCTCGCGTCATCTTTGAAGAAAACGGTATCGAAGTCGCCAAGACAGTGAGCGATGGTGCTGAAGCTGATGGTTCAGCGTTACCTGCTGAAGACGCTGATGCTGAGCCAGTTGCGGTGTCGCCGATGGCATCCAATGGGCTAACTTCATCTCTAGCAACGCCGCTCCCAACTCCTTCAGCGTCTGTGCCAACTGGTGTTACTGGCCAGGCTGCGACCCTTTTGTCGCCGCTGCCGCCTATCCCTAGAACTAATCTGCTACAGCCTGCCCGTGGCTACGTCCCTAATAATCTAATCTTGCTACCGCCCGACGGGGAGTTTCAGAGGACATAGTCAATCATCTTTGCAAAAGTTATCGCTTCATAGCAACAAAACTTAAAAAGCGAGAGATAGAAGCAGCAGAGTAGTAACCTTGAGAAACAAGTAGCGTCTGTCGAAAACCTACTGGTATGTCTAGCATTTTTGAGAGGGTTAGTATTCATGGTTCAGCGTGGTTCTAAAGTTAGAATTCTCCGCCCAGAGTCTTACTGGTTTCGGGAAGTTGGCTCCGTCGCTTCAGTCGATCAAAGCGGCATTAAGTATCCGGTGGTGGTGCGCTTTACCAAAGTGAACTATGCAGGTGTCAATACCAACAACTTTGCCGAAGCAGAGCTAGTAGAAGTAGAAGCACCCCCCAAGAAAGCTGCAAAGAAGTAATCTCTGCAAAGAAGTAATCAAAGAGCGTAGTGCCTGAGCTTCCTGAAGTAGAAACCGTCCGTCGTGGTCTCAACCGAGTCTCACTGAATCAGCCAGTTCAAGGAGGTGAAATCCGCTTAGCGCGGACGATTGCCTATCCTGAGCTGGCTGACTCTTTTTTGGAGGCGATGGCAGAGGTTCAGATCACTAGCTGGTATCGGCGTGGTAAATATCTAATGGCGGCGCTAGGCAGGGCTGATTCTAAGTCTCGTTTACCCAATCTCGAATCAACCCTAGCACCTGCTGGCTGGCTAGGCGTTCACCTGCGAATGACCGGGCAAATGCTGTGGGTCTCTCAGCAAGAGCCTGTGCAGACACACTGCCGGGTTAGACTCTTTTTTGATGACGACAGGGAGCTGAGATATGTCGATCAAAGGACGTTTGGTCGATTGTGGTGGGTGCCGCCAGATCGGGCAGTAGAGTCGGTTATGACCGGACTACAAAAACTGGGTCCAGAGCCGTTTTCTGATGAATTTTCTGCGAGGTATCTAATAGATGCCTTAAAAGGAAGGGGACGTCCTATCAAAAACGCGTTGCTAGACCAGCGACTGGTCGCTGGAATTGGCAATATCTATGCGGATGAGGCGTTGTTCTTGAGCGGGATTCGGCCTATGGTGGCGTGTGATCGCCTGACTCACAAAAGAATTACCAAGCTGCATCAGGCTATCCGAGACGTGCTAGCTACCAGTATCGAATCCGGTGGCACTACCTTTAGCGATTTTAGAGACGTGCATGGCACCAATGGCAACTACGGCGGCGTGGCTTGGGTCTATGACCGCGAAGGAGAACCCTGCCGAACCTGTGATACCGATATTGTGCGCATCAAGCTAGCAGGTCGCTCTGCCCACTACTGCCCAAAATGCCAGCGATAGTCTTAGGCAGGACACTCTTGGGAACGACAACTTTGCACGCGACGGGCTTAGGTATGATATGCCCAGAAATAATAGTCTTGAAAATGATAGTCCGGAGATAGTCCGGTTTATAGACCTAAGAGCGATACAATGACGCCATGTAGCAAAGTGAAAATGTAGCAAAGTGAAAATGCGTTAGAACGACTGCCTGCTAGTCAGTTTGCCCCTTCGAGTAGTTGCCCCTTCAAATAGAAAGAGCTATGTCAGTAAAGAAAGGAGACTTCGTTCGCCTGGTTCGAGAGAAGTTTGAAAACAGTGTAGAAGCCAAAGCTAGCGATACTCGCCTTTCTAGCTATCTATTTGACACAAGGGGTGAGATTCTAGATGTGCGTGACGACTATGGTCTAGTCAAGTTTGGCCGGGTACCTACGCCAAACGTGTGGCTAAAGCTAGAGCAGCTAGAGAAGTTTGAATAGCTCTACTACCTTGACTTAGCATTAGCCCTGACTAGCACTAGCCCTGACTTAGCGCCTTTTCCATCAGGAGTTCGTGCGTACTCACCTCAGCTTCACCTGATTTGGGCTGACGCTGCACATAGGTGCCGTCTGACTGCATTTCCCACGCTTGCCGGTTGTCCTGTAAGCAAATTTCTAGTAGCGAAGCTAGCTCAGAGCGCAACGGCGGATCTTCGACGGGTACCAGTGCTTCTACTCTGCGATCTAGATTGCGAGGCATCCAGTCAGCGGAACCGATGTAGAACAGCTCATCACCATCGTTTTGAAAATAGAAGATACGAGAATGCTCTAGAAAACGTCCGATAACGCTGGTGACGTTGATATTCTCGCTGAGGCCCTTAATCCCTGGGCGCAGACAGCAGATACCTCGAACAATCAGGTCGATTTGAACCCCAGCCTGGGATGCCTTGTAAAGCTCAGTAATCAGATCGGCATCGACTAAGGCGTTCATTTTGGCAGTAATGCGGCTCTGTTTGCCTGCTTTGGCATTCTTGGTTTCTTGTTGGATGAATTGAGTCATGCGTGATCGCAAATCAACTGGCGCAATCAGCAGCTTCTTGTAGGATTGCTGCCGTGAGTATCCTGTCAAATAGTTGAACAGATCAGTTAGGTCTACGCCTAGATTTTCTCGGCAGCTCATCAGACCCAGGTCGGTATAGAGCTTGGCTGTCTTAGGATTGTAGTTACCTGTCCCGATATGCACATATCGGCGAATAGTGTTTTCCTCTCTGCGTACCACCAGCGCTACTTTGGTGTGTGTCTTTAGTCCTAGCAGTCCATAGACAACATGCACACCCGCTCGCTCTAGCGCCCTGGCCCAGTTGATATTATTTTCTTCGTCAAATCTGGCTTTTAGCTCTACGAGCGCAACCACCTGCTTTTCGTTCTCGGCGGCTTTGATTAGGGCGTTAACAATTGGAGAGTCTCCTGATGTTCGATACAGTGTCATCTTGATTGCTAGAACATCAGGATCGGTTGATGCTTGAGTGATGAAGGTCTGCACCGTCCCTGAGAAAGCTTGATATGGGTGGTGAACTAGGCGATCGCGCCGACGAATAAAAGAAAAGACGTCCTCTCCCTCTCGCTGAGCAGCCAGTTTCCAGGGAACGGGCGTTACCGGCTTCCAGTGCTTGTCTTTGAGGTCATTAAGCGGCAGACCCATAAAGCTCATCAGATCGGTTAGCCCTAGCAATCCCTCTATGTCGTAAACATCACTTTCACTTAGAGAAAGCTGATCTAACAGCGTTGTTCTCATCGTGCCATTCATGCCTTTTTCGATTTCCATGCGCACAACGGAACCACCTAGCCGACGCTTACGCAGTTCCTGCTCGATAGCTAGCATCAAATCGTCGGCTTCGTCTTCTTCTACCGATAGATCCGCGTTGCGCGTAATCCGAAAGGTGTAGCAGTCTTTGATGCTCATGCCTGGAAAAAGAGCAGCAATGTTATGGGCAATCACTTGCTCCATTGGTACGCCTGCCCAATGGCAATGCTGAGCATCCTCTAGCGATTCAGGCAGTTGAACAAATCTGGGGAGCACCTTAGGAACCTTCACCCGCGCAAAGTGAGACTCAGCAGCAGTTTTATCTTGAATCTCAACTGCCAAGTTGATGCTGAGGTTGGAAATGTAGGGAAAAGGGTGTCCTGGATCGACAGCAAGCGGCGTCAAAACGGGAAAAATTTGTTCCTTGAAGTACTGATCTAGATAGTCAGTCTGTGCGGTCGATAGCTCTTCGTAGTTGAGTAGGCGAATACCGTTGGCGATCAGTTCGTCTTTAAGCACATTTTGAAGATAGCTGTGCGCTTCATCGATCATTGGACGCAGACGCTCGGCGATCGCCGCTAGCTGCTCAGACGGTGTGCGTCCGTCCGGTGTTCGTTTATAGACGTTAGCTTCGATCTGCTGTTTGGTAGCAGCGACTCGCACCATGAAATATTCGTCTAAGTTAGAGCTAAAAATTGCCAGAAACTTTAGCCGTTCTAGCAGCGGCGTGCGGGGATCTGTCGCCTCATGCAGAACCCGGCGGTTAAATTCTAACCAGCTGAGCTCTCGGCTGATGTACCACTGAGGATCATCTGGCTGAAGTAGGTCAGTATCAGAAGGGGAGGATGGTTTTGTAGAACTATCTTTGCGTCCTTTGGTAGCAGACTGTTGAGTAGCAGACTGTTGAGTAGAAGGCTGATGCTCTGACGGACTGACGGATTTAGAGCTGGTAGATTTACTCATGATTCTTCAGACTGCGAGTCTCCTTAGAAAACGTCTTCTTCTTGACCAGCCCACCATTCACCTATTTTCATCAGCTCTTCGTGAAGTTCAGCAAGCTGAGTATTGAAGGCTTCCGTACTCATCGTCTGGCGACGCTCTTTGAGCTTGGCCAGCCGCAACTGAATGAGTAGCCAGGGTTTGCTTATGCCATCAGTGGCTTCTATGTACCTGGCGAGATCATCACTGTCCATGAGGGTTTTTATTTTCTTCAGTGCTGATTATAAGTGCTGATTATATAGGAGCCTCCGTAAAAATGCGCGATTTACAGGATACAGGTGAAATTTCTGGGAAAGAACTGTTGCTCTACTCACGACAAAACGCACAGGAAAACACAAAAAACGCACTCAGAAAGACGCATAGCAAAGAGCCCGAAGCGACAGAAATCTCTTATCGCTTCGGGCAGTGTCATCATTAGGTGATGACATCACGCAATTGGTTAACCGGAATTGGTAACTGTAGTGCAACGATGGTGAAGCGGCTAACGCTTAAGCTGACCGAGCCATTCTTTGAGCTGAGAGCCTGCGACCTCGCGGCCACCTAGGCCGAATGCAATCGCGATCGCAATGGCCACCGCACCCAAAAGCAGACCGAATGCCAGATTTACAATATTTGGTGCAACGCCCATTTGTCCAAGCGCCATCGCGCCTACGAACGCCAAGATTGCAATTCGAGCCGCTTGAGCCAGCGTATTGGAAGAAGAGCCACTGCTGCTCTTGATCAAACGGAAGGCCAAATTCGCGATGTAGATACCGATGCCAAATATCAAGACACCGATTAGAACCTGTCCAGCAATCTCCATCACCGCTCGCACAATCAGCGTTAGCTGATCGAGCTGAAGAATTTCGGTAGCCGTTACTGCGCCGAACAACACAATCGCCACCAAGACAACTAGCCCTGCTAATTCAGATGGTGTCTTGCCGCCACTGGCAGAAGACGATGAGCTACCAGAGAGTGTACTACTGCCGCCAACAGGAGGTACTTGCAAAGTTGTGCTGCCTGGCTCAACAACTCCGGTTGATGAATCGGGATACGCCGTAGGTGTAGCTGGCTCGGGAGACGAGATGTCGGGTAGGCCAAGAACTTCTAATACGCTGTCAAAACCAGCACTAGAAAGCAAGCTGCTGACTAGCTCGCCGACAAAGCGCCCAATGAAGTAGAAGACCGTCAGGACAACGCCTGCTGCTAGCAGCAGTGGAATGAAGTTGAGGATTTGCTCGAGCATACCAATCGCAGGCCCGGAGATCGCATCGATATCTAGAGCGTTGAGAGCCGCGATCGCAGCTGGGATCAAAATCAGCACGTAGACAATCGTGCCGGCCAAACCAGAGAGAGAAGTTTGGTTTGCACTAGCTGTCAATCCAAATCGACTACCCAGACTATCAATGCCTGCTGCGGAGAGTAAGTTGGTGACAATGCCACGAACGACCTTAGCTAACAGCCAACCCACAGCGAAGATAATGCCTGCCAAGATAATCTTGGGAATAGCCGCCAAGAACTGGTCGATCAGATTTTGCACTGGTGAAAGTAGACCGTTCAGCTCTAGTGCATTCAAAACTGGCGGCAAGAACAGAAGGAAGATGAACCAGTAGAGCGCATTTCCCAGTGTTTCGTTGATCTTGACGGAATTCTGACGAGGATCAACGCCTGTGTTCTCAGCGAGTCTGTCATCCAAGTTAAAGGTCTCTAGACCTTTAGTGACCAGAGTCTTGACAACAGTTGCCACAGCCCAGGCGACCGCCAATAAAATACCTGCGCTGAAGACTCTAGGCAGATACTCGAAGATCGTATTGAGTAAATTATTTAGCGGCTCTGAAACGACCCTAAGCTCCAACTGCTCTAGAACAGCAATCACAGTGAAGAGAATGATCAGCCAAAAGACAGTGTCGCTTACCCATTTGGCGACCGGTAGGTCTTCAGGTGGACGACCCGTCACTCTTGAGGCTAGCTTGTCGTCAAGGCTGGTGCTGTTGAGGATGCCACGAATTATCAGGGCAACTACAAAGGCAACGCACAAGCCAATCAGGCCAATGACAATAGCCCCAAGAACATTAGGCAAAACATTGCTAAAACTGGTGCCGATGCTGTTGGGAATGTCGCTAAAACGAAAGCTGCCGTCGGTACTAGCTTGAGCAAGGGTCGGCGTCATGCCGCCGGACCGGACTAAGCTAATACCTGTGCTGACAGGAGGTATTAGATGGATCATATTTTTTGTAACTTGGTGAAGGGTCTGTAGCTTTGGTTGGTTGATGCAGTCTCGCCTTAGGCGTTACGCATCTGAGAGACGCTATCAGTTGTAGCTAGTATCTAGTTATCAGCAAGATTTACTGATAATTGAGACAAGAGTACCGCTTCATGGTTATTTACAGAAAAAATCTACGCAGATAGTCTTTTTTTTTTTACAAAACTATTGCTTAGTCTATGCCGTTCGGTAGTTGCGCTCTCTGGGCAGTGATAAGAGTCACTCGCTTTTGCCAAGTCTCATCACTTCCCTTTCCAACAATCGTTGTTCTTGAGAGATTTCTGGTAAACAACAGACCACCCCGTAGGGGCGTAGCATGCTACACCTCTGATTCTGCGTCAGGCTCGATATCCGTATCGATATCAATATCGAAGTTAGCACTACTATCAGAAGGACTTAGCGCTACTTCTGTCTCTTCTGCATCTAGCACGGCAACTACTTGAGCTTCGGCAGCCGTTTCTGCCATTGCTTCGGCGACATCTTCTGAGGGCATCTCGTTATCTGACTCGTCTAGGTGGGGAACGAGCGCAACTGCTGCGATCGCATCATCACTATCTAGCCGCTGTAGCTGTACCCCTGTAGCCATCCGCGACTGAACCGAAATCGCATCTACGGACTGACGCATGATGATGCCGCGCTGACTAACAATCATCAACTCATCGTCCGGTCCGGCGATCCGCAGCGCTACTAGCTCATCATCATCTTTGCGAAATTTCATTGCCACTAGACCCATACCAGCTCTGTTTTGCAGGCGGAAGTTCGCAACCGGCACTCGCTTGCCCAGTCCGCCCGCAGATACCACCAATACCCAAGGTCCTTGGTCGGCAGTCGCATCCACTTCGTCAGCAACATCCTCCGCATCGTCTATGGCTTCTTCTACTTCCTCAACTACCTGCGAAGGCAAGATGTCCATACTAATTAGCCGATCCCCATCCCTTAAAGACATCGCCTTGACGCCTTTGGTCGGTCGACCCAGCGGACGCAGCTGAGCATGACTGGCCTTAAAGTGAATAGTCATTCCCCTTTGCGAGCCGATTAGAACGCTATCTTCGGCAGTGGCTAGCCTCACCCAGCGCAGCTCATCACCGTCTTCTAAAGAGATTGCAATCAGACCGTTAGTCCGAATGCGACTAAAGGCGGAAAGAGCCGTTTTCTTAACAAACCCACCTTGAGTCAGCATGACTAGATAGTCGTCTTCGCTAAACTCGCTCACCCCAATCACAGAAGTGACTTTTTCTTCTTTTGGAATAGGCAGCATCTGCACCAGCGGATAGCCCTTAGCCGTGCGCGAACTCTCTGGAATCTGGTAAGCGCGCAATGAATAGGCAACGCCGCGATCACTGAAGAACAAAACATGGTCGTGGCTACAGCAGGTGATAAAGTGCTCAATGCCGTCGTCGTCCTTCATGCGGGTTCCAGACTTTCCCCTAGTGGCTCGGTTTTGTGCCTCGAAGGTATCGACTAGCATGCGCTTGATATAGCCTTGCTCGGTCACCAGGATCGCCACCTGCTCGTTGGCGATTAGCGAGATGTCTGACAGGTCATTCTCGTCAGCCTTAATCAGCGTGCGGCGCTCATTGGCATGGGCCGCCTGAATCTGGAGGACTTCTTCTTTGATGATGGCAAGAATGCGATCACGATTCGCCAGAATATCTTCTAGATCTGCAATCTTCGCTGTTAGTGCCTCGTGCTCCTGCTGAATTTTCTCAGCTTCTAGAGCTGTCAATCGACGCAGCTGCATCTGCAAAATTGCATCCGCCTGAGTCGCCGAAAACCCATAAGACTCAATTAGCTCTTCTTTCGCACTCGCCGCATCCGCCGATCCTCGAATCAGCGCGATCACCGCATCTAGGTTATCTAACGCAATCAAGTAGCCCTGCAGCAGATGATCTCGCTCTTGCGCTTTGCGCAGTTCGTACTGAGTACGCCGAGTAATTGTTTCAACCCGAAAGTCTAGAAAGACCTGTAAAAAATCGAGCAGAGTTAGCAGCTGAGGTTCGCTGTTGACTAGGCCCAGCATGTTAACGCCAAAGTTATTCTGCAAAGGCGTCTGCTTATACAGATTATTCAGGACAACTTTGGGGTAGGCGTCGCGCTTTAGCTCAATGACGATGCGCATACCGTCTCTATCACTTTCGTCGCGCAGATCGGAAATTCCTTCTAGGCGACGCTCGTTCACCATATCGGCGATCTTTTCAATTAGCGCTGCCTTGTTAGTCTGATAGGGCAGCTCGGTAATAATGATGGTCTCTCTATCCGGGCGGCCGCGAGTCGCCTGCGTTTCGATCGTCGCCACCCCACGCATCGTCACCGAACCTCGACCCGTGGCGTAGGCTTCGCGAATGCCACGGCTACCGATAATTTGCGCACCCGTCGGAAAATCTGGCCCTGGGATGTACGCCATCAGCTCCATGCTGGTGAGCTCAGGGTTGTCAATCAAGGCAACTACACCGTCAATCACCTCACCCAGATTATGAGGTGGAATATTCGTTGCCATGCCTACAGCAATTCCAGAAGACCCATTGATCAGCAGCTGAGGAATGCGAGCAGGCAGCACCACAGGCTCTTGCTGCGAGCCGTCAAAGTTATCAGCAAAATCAACTGTCTCTGATTCAATGTCTTGTAGCAGCGCTGCGCCCGTTAATGCCTGCAGGCGCGACTCGGTGTAGCGCATTGCCGCTGGCGGGTCGTTGTCAATCGAGCCAAAGTTTCCATGCCCGTTGATCAGCGGATGCCGCATCGAAAAGTCTTGAGCCATCCGCACTAGCGCGTCATACACCGCCGTATCGCCGTGGGGGTGATATTTACCGAGGACTTCACCGACTACGCGGGCGCATTTTCTAAAAGGGCGATCGGCAGTGAGTCCTAGCTCGTGCATAGCGTATAAGATACGTCGGTGCACCGGCTTGAGTCCGTCCCTGGCATCTGGAAGTGCCCGGCCTACAATGACGCTCATCGCGTATTCAAGATAAGACCGAGACATCTCGTTGCGCAGATCAGTCGGAACGATCCGCTCTTGGGGACTACTCATATGGAAAACTCCAGGAATTTTCTACGAAAAAATCAAAATTGAACGTCAGCGAAATGAAATTCTACTCGAAGATTATTTGCTCTAGCTCGCTCTAGTAACATCTAGAACATCTAACGTCTAGAACATCTAAGACTACAAGCGGAGCCTGCAAACGGACGCATGAACAGAGGTGAATCTTAGACAAAAGGATCGTTATCAAAGCAATCAAGTTAGGCGGTAAAGCAAATTAAAAAACAAGGTGATCTATTAACTCAAAACAGTCTTCTCTTTTCTTCACATGCTTCTTCATATGCAAGGCTTTTTTCTAAGAGAAGGATCTAAGAGAAGAAAAATCTAAACGGATATCAACGAATTGTTACAAGAAGGTTGGCCGCAAAAAGTGGAACAACCTAAAAAAAATTAGATGAAACTCGCCAGTTATCTATGAGATTGGTAGACTTCATAGAATGCTTACTTTGAGTGATTATTCTATCACAATTTGACTATATTGCGGCGCTGAAAACGGCTGTCGTCCGGTGCTTTGTCTTACCCTTAGATGCCTCATGGAACAGTCGTTTCCAGTATTTTATAGCGATCGCTTTTCAACTCATGATACGGGCACTGGCCATCCCGAGAATGCCGGACGCCTGCGCGCTACGGTTGACTACCTGAAAAGGTGTCAGAGCCAGAAGTCAAAAGACTACGCCTGGGCGAGCAAAATTGATTGGGTTGAGCCTTCTAACCGCTCAGTGCTACATCACGTTCACCGAGTACATGACGAACGATACGTGCAAGCTCTGAGGGGATTGGCTGAGCAAGGTGGTGGGCGAATTGATAGCGATACGGTGGTTAGCCCTCACAGCTATGAAACAGCGCTGCTAGGTGTGGCCGCTTGGCTAGATGGCGTTGACTGGGTATGTCAGCACAGGGCGGCGGCTTTTGCGCTGGTGCGTCCACCAGGGCACCATGCGGAGCGCGATCGCGGTATGGGATTTTGTCTGCTCAGTAACGCGGCGATCGCAGCCCACTATGCTATTCATTCAGGTGATGACTCAATCGACCCCGATAAAGGTATCAGTAGAGTCGCCATCCTAGATTGGGACGTCCACCATGGTAACGGGACCCAGCATCTCATCGAATCCAGTCCCCAGCTTGCCTATTGCTCTTTTCATCAGTCTCCTGCCTATCCGGGCACAGGGCAGGCTAGCGAAACTGGTCAGTTTCGTAACGTACTGAACCTACCGGTTCCACCAGGCACACAGCTTAGCGACTATCAAGAGCTTTGGCATGGCTACGCCTATCCTTTCTTATCAAACTTTGATCCGGATCTTCTAATTATCAGCGCAGGTTATGACGCGACTGCAGCCGATCCCCTAGCTGGAGTGTGCTTACAGCCTAGCGACTACGGCTGGTTTACCAAGGCGTGTCAGTCGTTGACGCCTGCCCTTTTATTCGGGTTGGAAGGAGGGTATGATTACGCCGCTTTGTCCGAGTCGATCGCGGCCACGATTCGCGCCGCCTTATGAGGCAAGTTCACGAAACTACTAGCCTTACAAGACTGCTTCACGAGACGGTAATCCAATAGTCATTAGCGAATAGTCAATTAGCGAAGCGCAAGTAAGCAAGGTGTCAACAAGCAAGATGTCTAACCTATTTCGTAGATTTTTCAATATTTTTCGTCAGCCAGCGCATCCCGAAGTATCCGATGTATCCGAAGCGGCTGACAGCACAGCAGATCTTTCTCTCTCATCCCGTTCTACTGCTGATTCTCCCAATTCCTTACCGGCTGCATCTGTGACTACCCAACCTTCGTCAGACTCTCGGATCGAAAATCTCAAGCAGGTCGTTAACGTTTTACGGGCCTACAGTGTCACCTTTGGCCAACCAGAGAATGAGCTAGAGCTAAGGGCAGTTGTCGGGGCGATCGCGGCTAGCGTCGCCACCGTACAAATTGAAAACAGCAAGCTAGAACCCTTCATCGATGAGGCGGCCGCTGCCTACAACAGCCTGGGTACAGACGCTTCACTCGTCGACGTCGGCGCGCAGCTACTAGCAGAGAAAGCGTCCGTCTGGTTAAAAGAGCAGGAAAGTGCTGTCAGTAACATCATGAACGCCTACTTACAGCAGTTCGCTCCTGATGACGCGCAGTGGCAAACTAGCGACGTTGTGGGTCTAGCTCGGACCATTATCGCGACGTTAAACGATGGTTCGCTCAGCCGCTCGGGTGGCAAAGAGCTGATCAAACGAGTGGTGAGTTCTTTCGATTTAGAAAGAGCGCTGAGTCGGTGGGTAGCGCCTGAGTGGATAGCCCTAGCGCAGCGGGTCGCTAGCTACGCCGAAAAAGGCGATCTGCAATCAGAGCTACAGTCAATCGCCTGGGCATACGTACAGCAGTTTCAGTCGATCTTGAGCCCGCAGCTAATCGAGCAGATTATGCAGGAAGGCTCGATCAATGTTTCTGCCTCTGAATTTATGTCAGGCGATCTAAGTGATTTTTCTAAGATGCTGTACTACAAGTTTCAGCTGCTAGAAGCCGATCCGGTGGTGACTAAAAGCCACGAGCAGATTGCCGCAGACGTACATAGAGCTGTCGAGGCATTTAGAGAGAGAAACAAAGTTGATGCCGACTTAACGATGGGCGTTCAAGATGGGGACTTGAGCATCAGCAGTCCGTTCTTCAACTAGCTACGCTCGTAAAACTAGCAGCAGCTGGCTGCGCAACCGTAAATATATTGATAAAAATAATTTGATATGCCCTAGTCAACTCGCCTGAAGGGTGCTAGATTGCTGCGATATTAGGGCAAATGCGTTTGCTCTAATCAGAGTATGTCAGTCGTCAGCTTATTCGAGACTAGGCTGCATGGGATGTACTGACCTTCTATCGATTCCTTACAGGTTTAAAAATGGCCTTTTTTGAGAACTTTACCTCTGTTATTCGAGATAAGTGGTTAGACTACTTTCGTGCCAACCGCACCTGGCTAGAAGTGCAGATGGCCACGACTTCCGTCCGTACTCCTGAAGGAGGCCGCAGACCGTCTTCTTTTTTGATTCTAGGTGTGGTCAATGCGCTAGAGCCGAAGCTGTCTAACCTAATGGTGCCGTTCTATCAGCTTAATTCAGATGAAGATGCGCTAATTGATGTTTTGGGTCTGAACTTTGATCCAGAGGCAGTGCTAGACAATGGCGAAGTGGGTAAAACTATCGATGCCTCATCCGAAGGGGATACGCCACTGCTAGGGAGTGAACCGACGCTAGATAAGGACGTGGATGCCTGGCCACCTAGTTGAACGGTTCCTGGTTGAACGGTCTCTGGGTTGAGCTGATGAACCGAGCCGAGAAATTAAGCTGAGAAATCAGACCATATCGTCGTGATACGATTGGTTGGAAATTTACGTACAGGCGGATAATTCCATGGTAGATCGTCCTATCAAGAAGAGCGATCGCGAAGCAGCTCAGCAGGCCAATCCTACTGATAACCAGTCAACAAACGACCAGGCTAAAGACGACCAGCCCAAAGCGGCGCGTAGTACACCCAAGCCAATTAAGAAAAGCGATCGCACTGACGGTGGAAGGAAGAGTAGCGATAGCCAAAGCGATTCAGGCGATCGTGGTCGCGGCGGCAAGGGCAGAGGCAAAGGACGCGGTCGCGGTAAAGACGATGCGCCTAAAGCACCCATGAATCCCGCTCTGATGCGTGGTCCTAAACCTACGAAGAAAGTAGAAGTAGAAGAGGTTGCCGCTGAAGAAGTTGCTGCTGAAGAGGGTATTGCCGCAGAGGGAACTGAAGAAACGACAGCCGCAGCAGCCGAAGAAACCGCACCCGCTACACCACCTGATACAGACGCTTAGAGCCAAATCCGTACCAGAAAATTCAAGCAGCTCAAAGTGAAAGCAGCCTAAAGTGAGCTAAGCATCAGTTGCTGGACTTGCTGATAGGACATTGACAATTGAACAAAGTCCAAAGGTCGCCTTGTGCGACCTTTTTTGTAGTCTATCAGGCAATCTCTTTGGAAAATCTTTCAAGAAAAAAAGAGAAAAAAATTCCCTGATCCTCAACGAGAACCAGGGAACGGTCGGGTGCATCTACCACTTAACTCTTCCAAAACGAAGACAGTAGTCAGGACAAAACGTAAATTGGCTAACGTGTTAACTTTCATATCTAGAGACTTACTGTTCCTGCCATGACTGCAACTACCTCAACCGCAACTTCCCAACTAGGCAAACCTAGACCAATGACACAGGTGATTTGGCGCTCAGCTATTACCGGTCTTTTGTACTACGGCTACTACAAATGGATGATCCAAGACGAGCTGAAAGCGCACGGTCAAAGAGCCTGGTCTGGTGCGCTCTGTCTTATTCCTTTTGTATTGGGGATTGCGGTGCCTCTGTTGCTAGCAGTGTTTGACCCCGATGTACCTAGCTGGTTTGGCCGATTTGCTTTTCTAGGCGTGCTCTGGATCTATATCGTGCAGTTTCGGCTGTACCGGGAAATTAATCGGCTGTACATAGAGCAAGGTTGGAACCCTCCTTTGGTACCGTGGTGGATCATTGTGCCTGGGTTGAACTTAATTGTAGGACTTAGACAGATTCACTTTTTGAGTGAATACTGGGCGCGGCTGTCTGGCACATCTGTTGCTGATCCGATTGCCGAGCGGTTACCTTTTCTATCCGTAAATAGCTAAAGAAGGGCCGTATAGGGAAAAATCGCCTAGAAACTACTCGCTCTTTCCAAACTTCGCTAGTTTCCTCGTTCTTACACTTGCTTGTATCTCTAATGAAATTTTTGCTGTCCGCCTGTAGGTTATCGAGCAGACCTACACTGCTATCTGTAGGTTTGCTGCTGGTAGGTCTGCTGGCCGTATCAGGCTGCTCTCAAGCGCCAGTCGCTATTAGCAGCGAACCCACTATTAGTGAATCTAGTGAGTCAGAAGAGCCTCGTGCTAGTTCAGTGCTTAGGCTGCTGTATAGCCGGACGCCGACGACACTCAATCCGCATTTAGCCAGTGGGTTTCAAGACTTTGAGGCGGCTAGGATCGTTTACGAACCGCTAGCGACGTACGCAGCAGACGGTAGCATGATTCCGGTCCTAGCGTCGGTGATACCTACGCTGGAAAATGGAGGATTGCCCGCAGACGGTCGCTCGGTTACCTGGCAGCTAAAGCCAAATGTCCGCTGGTCAGACGGTCAGCCTTTTACCGCCGAAGACGTTGTCTTTACCCACAAATTTGTCAGCGACCCAAAAGTAGCGGCAGTTACTGAAAAATACTACAAGGCTATTGAGAAGGTCGAAGCCGTCGATCCGCTAACGGTCAAGATCACCTTCAAGGAGCCCAATCCCTCTTGGGCGCTGCCTTTTACAGGGCAGAACGGCATGATTCTACCAAAGCATATTTTCGAGAAGACGCAGGGCCTTAACGCTCGGCAGGCGCCTGAGAATCTGCAGCCAGTGGGAACAGGGCCGTACCGATTCATTACGGTGACTGGCGGCAGTTGGACCTTTGCAGCCAATGAACAGTTTCGGGAGGGTTTACCTGCTTTTACGCTAGTGGAGCTAAGAGGCGGTATCACGCCGTACGTGGCAGCGCGGCAGGTACTGCGCGAGGGCACAGCTGATTTTGCTCATAACTTGCAGTTAGGAGTCGAAGATCGGCTGAATCTAGCTACAGGCAGTGAAGGGCGAGTAATGGCTACGTTTGGCGCATATGTAGAACGGATCATGCTGAATCCGACCGATCCGGACAAGGTAACTGAAACCGGGGAGAAATCGAGTGTGGAGAATCCGCATCCGTTTCTGAGCGATGTGCGGGTGCGACAGGCAATCAGCTTTGCGATTGATAGCACGGCGATCGCAGACCAGATCTACGGCAACGCTGGCCAGCGCACCAACCAGCTACTACCATTTCCCCGCACCTACCTCAATCCAAACCTGCCCTATCAGTACGATGTCGAAAAAGCTAAAACGCTGCTACGCGAGGCAGGCTGGAAAGATACCAACGGCAATGGTATCCGCGATAAAGATGGCGTCGAGATGAGCTTAGTCTTCCAGACACCTATCAACCCGGTTCGTCAGCAGACTCAGGACTTTGTCAAAGACAGTCTCGAAGCAGTAGGCATACAGGTTGAGAATCGCCGAGTGATTGTCGATGACTTCTTTTCTGCGAACCCAGCGGAGACCCGTAGCCTCAACCATTTCTACGCAGATATGCAGGAGTACAACGCTGGTAGCGATACGCCAGATCCTTCTATCTACATGAGCTGGTGGCTATGCGACGAGGTCGCCTCGCTGGAGAACCGATGGCAAAAACCGAACAATGCCCGCTACTGCAACCCAGAGTATGACAAAGTCTGGGAACAGGCTAGCAAAGAGCTAGACCCCGAGAAGCGAACGCAGCTCTTTCAGCAGATGAACACAATCTTGTTTCAAGATGCGATTGTCATTCCATTGGTGCGACGGGCCGTCACTAATGGAGTGAGCGATCGCATCGCCGGAGTCGATCCCACCCCTTGGGACACTAGCACTTGGGATATTGGCACCTGGATACCAGCCGCCGCACCAGAACCCGAAACATCATTAGAGGCTGTCACCGAAACGCCACAGGCCGAAACGCCACAAACCGAAACGCCGCAGACACAAATGCCGCAGACCGAAGCGCCATAAGCCAAAAAGGCAGATGCACCGCACATCTACCCTTTTCGTCTCAAGCTTTGTCTATCTCAATCTCGATTCGACACTAGACGGTTTCCACATCCACATCAATAGCATCTTCGGTATCAGCTACGGTTGTCGTATCTGCCTGCCCCTTCTTCAGATAGTCCATCGCCAAAGAAGAAAGCTCGGTCACTAGTAAAGTAGCCAAAATACTGTCATCTATCCAGCCTACAATCGGGATCAAATCCGGTGAGATATCGATAGGACTAACAAGATAAAAAGCGGTTCCTAAAATAATTGCCCAGCGCCACTTGGGATGACGCAACGCGCCGCGATACCAGTTGTAGAATGACTCGATTAGGTTGTTGTTCATGAAAGCTACCGTGTGAAAAATGCATGCAAGCGACGCGCTCACTGCGTTAGTAACCCACCGTCATCTCGCATATTTAATATTGCAAGCTTAGCGGCGACATTCCAGTGAGGATATCCCTCCTTAGCGTTACGTAGCTCTGTTTTGAGAGAAAAACTCACTTTCGCCACGGCCATCTGAACTTTATTTGAGTACCCATTTCTGTTTTGGCTGAAAAGATTAAATACCCGATCAACAACAATGCGCTGCCGAGAAATAGGGTCGTATCTTGGCTCATGCAGGCACCTCTAATGCTTTGCTAGCTACTAGGTCATCAGCTAGATCAAAAGCGGCGTGAACAACCTTTAGCGCCTGCACGCCCTTGTCCTGTGCGACAACGCAGCTGATCTTAATTTCTGAGGTCGCAATCATTTGGATGTTGATATCAGCAGCCGAAAGCGCCTTGAACATAGCCGCAGCAATACCAGGGCGATGAATCATACCAATGCCGACGATGCTGACTTTGGCGATCGCCTGTTCTACCACCACCTCACCATAGTCCAGCTCTGTCGCTGCTGCTTGCAGTACATCTCTAGCCAAATCAGCATCTGCTTGAGCGACTGTACAGGCAATGTCTCGCGTCGTCTGTCCCTCTGTTTGGCCAGGGCGAGGACGGCTGCGCTGAGATTGAATAATCATGTCCACACTGATGCTGCGGTCAGCCAAAATTTGGAAAATTCTAGCCGCCAGTCCCGGCCTATCTGGTACGTAGCGAATTGCTAGCTGAGCTTGGTCGAGATCAAGAGCAGCGCCTCGAACCGAAGGTAAATCGGCATAATTTAGCTGACTCTGTTCGATCCGAGCCGGAGAGCATGTGACCTCAAAGTGGCTGCACAGAGTCGCGATCGCCCGGTCACAATCCGCCTGGGCTACCGTACAGCTCACTTTCACCTCAGAAGTCGCAATCATCTGAATATTCACATCAGCCGCAGCCAATGCCGAGAACATCCCAGCCGCTACGCCAGGGCGACCGATCATCCCTGCGCCAGCAATACTGATCTTGGCGATATTGCTAGCCGAGCGCACTTCGGCTTCGTCTGTGGCGTTCGGATGGCTACGAAGCATTGGGGCAATATGCTCGACCACGCTTTCTGCCTGATTTAGGATGTGCGATCGCACCGTAAAAGCAATGTCGTTAGAATTGCCCTCATGAATCGATTGAATCACTAAGTCCACGTTCAAAGACTGATCGGCCAGCTCACCGAATAGCCTAGCCGCAACCCCCGGACTATCCGGCACCCTTAGCAGCGCCACTTTTGCCTGATCCGCGTCAAACTCTACTGCATCTACCGGATGCGCAATCTCTAATCCTTCTAGCGCTCTAGGCTGAGGCATTGGCCCCGTCACCCACGTTCCTGGCTGGTTAGTCGAGCTTGATCTCACTACTAGCGGAATTCCATAGTTGCGGGCAATCTCTACCGCCCGAGGATGCAAGACGCTAGCGCCCAAACTGGCCAGCTCTAGCATTTCATCGCAGGTAATTTCGTCCATCAACTGCGCATCCGGCACAAGCCGTGGGTCCGCTGTCAAGATGCCTGGCACATCAGTATATATTTCGCAGCGCTCCGCCCGCATCGCTGCTGCTAGTGCCACTGCCGACGTGTCCGATCCGCCCCGTCCCAGTGTTGTGATCTCTAAGTCATCACCGCCCCATCGACTGCCAGTGCCACCGCTAGTGCCCTGAAAGCCAGCCACTACAATCACCTTCCCTTCGCTCAGGTGACGCTCTAGCCGCTCCGTCCTAATCTCTAGAATGCGAGCCCGCGTATGCTCTGCTTCGGTGACAATTCCGACCTGGGCTCCGGTTAAGGAAATTGCTGCCTGTCCTCGCTCGTGTAGCGCCATACTCAATAGTGCGATCGTCACCTGCTCACCCGTCGATAGCAGCATGTCCATCTCCCGCCGACTGGGATTGCTAGAGACTTCATCGGCCAGTTTCACCAGCACGTCGGTACTTTTTCCCATCGCCGATACCACCACAATCACAGAGTGACCAGCTAGCACCGTATCGTGTACCCGCTCGGCCACAGACTGGATCCGCCCAGCATCTCCTACCGAAGTGCCACCATACTTTTGGACGATTAGCCCCATAGTCCTCTACCTTCCGCCACTCACTGTCTATCCGCTCACTATCTAGCTACCCAACTAGCTACCCAAATTTAGGCTACTGCCCTATTCGACGCAATATCACCGTTACATAATGTTCCAGCTAGGAGGCGTACGCACATCTACAGAACATATGACAAGGAAATCCAACAATTTTTTATAAAGTCATGAACAACCACTGGTAGAAACCAGTCATCAAAGATATAAAATTTAACTAAGTTATATAAACCCATCGGCAAGACAACCATGACAGCAGTTCTACAGCGACGGCCCGTCTCTACCTCAGCCACAGCAGGGGAAAAAACACAGCATCACGTTGTTATTGTCGGTGGAGGATTTGGCGGTCTCTACGCAGCTAAAGCCTTAGGTAAAGCTAATGTAAAGGTCACCTTGATCGATAAGCGTAACTTTCACCTATTTCAGCCTTTACTTTACCAAGTTGCGACTGGCGGCTTGTCGGCTGGGGATATTTCTTCCCCGCTAAGAGCCGTTCTTAGCAAGCAAAAGAATGTACAGGTGCTAATGGGCGAGGTCGTCGGTATAGAGGCGAAAGCTCAGTCAGTCAAACTCAAGAACGGCGAGATCGTTAAATACGACAGCCTGATTATGGCAACCGGGTCCAGCCATCATTACTTTGGTAAGGATGAATGGTCTGATATTGCGCCCGGCATGAAGACTATTGAGGATGCGCTAGAAGTTCGCCGCAGAATCTTTCTGGCGTTTGAAGCCGCTGAGAAAGAGACCAACCCAGCTCGGCGTGAGGCGCTGCTGACTTTCTTTGTCGTCGGTGGCGGTCCAACTGGTGTTGAGCTAGCAGGTGCTTTAGCTGAGCTGGCCTACGAAACCCTGAAGGAGGATTTTCGCAGCATCAATCCTGGCGAGACTAAGGTAGTGCTGCTAGAAGGGATGGATAGAGTGCTACCACCTTATCCTGGTGATCTATCAGTAGCTGCTAAGAAGTCCTTAGAAAAGCTAGGTGTAGAGGTTCGTACCAGTACGCTGGTGACTAATATCGAAGGGGATACTGTCACGCTCAAGAGTGGCGATTCGATTGAGCAGGTACAGGCGTTTACAGTGCTGTGGGCAGCGGGTATTAAGGCGTCGCCAATGGGTAAGGCGATCGCAGACCAAACGGGCGCAGAGCTCGACCGCATTGGCCGCGTCATCGTCGAACCTGATCTTAGTGTGCCAGGCTGTCCTAACATCTTCATCGCAGGTGATCTGGCCCACTATGCTCACAATAGCGAAAGGCCGCTTCCTGGAACTGCTTCGACAGCCATGCAGCAGGGCAACTACCTGGCTGAGTCCATTCAGCGCCGTCTAGCGAAGAAGCCCGTTAGTCCATTCGAGTACAAAGACAAAGGCAGCATGGCCGTCATTGGTCGTAACGAAGCTGTTGCCGACCTGGGCTTTGCCAAGTTTTCTGGCTTCCCAGCGTGGATCCTATGGATCTTTGTCCACATCTACTATCTAGTTGAATTCGACAACAAGCTGCTTGTCCTACTTCAGTGGGGCTGGCACTATTTCACCAGTCAGCGCGGGGCCAGACTGATTACCGGTGATGATTCTATCCCAGCCCTCTCAGCGCTAGTCATAGACGAAATGACTTTGGGCGAGAAAAATTCGACCGAGATGGTAGAAGCCTAGAAGGCACTAACCGAGTTTACCTCCGGCTGAAGCTCGCCAGTTTTCTAGAAGGTAAACGCACTAGCAAAAGCTCTATTAGCCAGGGTCACTGATTCCTTCACAAGAAGTCAGTGGCCCTGAGGCTTTTTTGGCTAGACTCCAGCGGCTTTAGTATCTAGCCCGTGCCCGTTTTGAATAAGGACGACCTAGAAATGGCTGCATGCCAGTTGCGGGGTAAGCGTCAGTATGTGGGCTGAAAATTCGGTAAACAGCTTCAGCTAAAAAGTTGAATGCGTTGTTGAGTGACTGGAAAAGTGCCATATCCTTAATCTCCTGACTATATTAAGCGAGACAATTGAGCGAGACAGCCCTCTGGTGCTCATTCCTTTGTCTATGAAAGGTGAGCATCAGTGGTTTTGTGGTCTTCCAAAGCGACAGTGGCTTAGAAGGTCTAAACCATTGTGGCTATGGATATGCGTAATAGTATTGAGCGTTTGCTAGCGGCAGCTCATCAAACAGAAATTTCTTCATGAGTCTAAAAGTAGCGATACATGCTTTGTGTAGAGTCTTGTAGAAAATTTGCTACATTGTGACCCAAATTCCTCAACCTGTCAGAGTGCTTTTGACGGCACGAGACAGCAACAGCTACTCTACAATTGAGAGAATTGCTAGGAACAGGAGCGGTTTTGTGACATCTCAGGAGCTTCAAGCACAGATGCTAAAGCTGTCACTGCAAGAACGGTGGGAGCTGGTTCAAACTCTACTATCGTCAATTCAGCATAAGACAGCCCCTGCCGATACTTCTGCAGTGATTGAGGCGTTTGAACATATCAGCTATCGAACTGGATTCAGTGGAGACAGTTATCCTGTGGTCAAGGGTACTCGCATTCGGGTCCAGACAATCGTAAGCGCTTCACAGGACTGGGAATGGACACCTTATCAAATTGCAAGCGAATACGACCTAGCTGAGACGCAAGTTTTAGAAGCACTGAAGTTTTACGAACTACACAGCGATAAAATCGAAGCACAAATTGCAGAGGAACTAGCAATAGAGTCTGTTAATGTCTCTGCTTAAGCTGCACCTAGATGCAGACATCTCCGATAGATCGTTACATTCGGCCTTAATCAGAAGCGGACATGATGTAACCCGTACACCTTACGATTGGATGCCTGAAGATGCGAGCGATATTTTTCAACTAATAGAGGCTGCAAAGAGAAATCGCTGTCTAGTGACTTGTAACATCAAAGATTTTGTCAAGCTAGCCGAAGAATATCATCAGCACAGCGGTATCTTACTGAAGACACAAAGAGGTTGGAAGAGAGCCGAGTCGATTCACGCTTTGGGTCGTGTGCTGACAGAAACGCGAGCTGAAGATTGGGAAGGGCGGGTTGGTTGGCTAAATAATTGGCGAAGCTGGCGATAGCGACGTGCCAGCATGCAGCAGAATGCTAGAAGTAACTAAGCAACACAGCTGTAGCTCGAGCATATGTCCAAGTCTAGCGGGTCTAAATCTAGCGAATCTGAGTCTAATAGCGGCAAAGTTTATCTCCTGGGTGCAGGGCCTGGCAGTATTGACTATCTAACCTGTCGAGGACAGCGGCTACTGACGCAAGCTGATGCATTGGTATACGACGCACTAGTAAGCAGTTCACTTTTGCAGCAGCTGTCGATAGACTGTGAGCTTTGGCAGGTGGGAAAGCGGGGTGGGCAGCCCAGTACACCACAAGCCGATATCAACCAGATGCTGGTCAGACTTTGCCAAGAGGGGAAGCAGGTAGTTCGGCTGAAGGCGGGGGATCCGTTTGTGTTTGGGCGGGCGGCGGCAGAGATTCAGGCACTGAAGGCGGCGGACTGTGATTTTGAGGTGGTGCCGGGGGTCTCGTCAGCTTTGGTAGCACCGCTATTGGCGGGCATTCCACTGACGGACCCGGTGCTGAGTTCTGGGTTTGGAGTGTTTACAGCGCATGATTTGGATGCTTTGGACTGGGGCGCGATCGCCCGTCTCCAGACCCTAGTGTTTCTGATGGGCGGACGAGCCCTGCGAGCGATTTGCGATCGCCTAATCACCCATCAAAAGCGCCCGGAAACGCCTGTTGCCGTTATCCGTTGGGCAGGCCAGCCGCAGCAGCAGATCTGGCAGGGAACGCTGCTTAGCATTGCTCAAATTGTCGGTAGCGCCAAGCTGTCTCCCTGTATTATCGCTGTTGGGGAAGTCGTCGCGCTCCGACAGTACCTGAGTTCTTCGGGTGC
The DNA here is from genome assembly GCA_039111275.1 of Cyanobacteria bacterium P01_D01_bin.1. Classification (GTDB taxonomy): domain Bacteria; phylum Cyanobacteriota; class Cyanobacteriia; order Phormidesmidales; family Phormidesmidaceae; genus Phormidesmis. The sequence continues at coordinate 29,413 of JBCCOH010000004.1, forward strand.
GATCACCCAGCCGCTATCTGGCAAAACAATTTTGGTGACTAGAGCAGCGAGTCAAGCGAGCCAGTTCAATCAGATGCTGACAGAGCGAGGTGCCCAGGTGATCGACTTGCCCGCCTTAGTCATTCGCGAGCCTGCAAGCTGGGAGGGTATGGATAGCGCGATCACCTCTTTGCACAAATTCGACTGGCTAATTCTCACTTCGCCCAACGCAGTCAATTACTTTGTTGATCGACTGCTTCACAAAGGCAAGGACTTACGCGCTTTAGTCAATCTCAAGATTGCGGTCGTTGGGAAAAAAACCAACGGCTTCCTACGGCAGAGAGGGCTAATTGCCGATTTTACTCCGCCAAACTTTGTTGCCGACTCTTTGATTGAGTATTTTCCCGAAGACCCAGCTGGTCAAAAACTGTTGTTTCCTCGAGTAGAGCAAGGCGGCAGAGATATCTTGATTAAAAAGATGACTGAATGCGGCGCTGTGGTTACTGAGGTTGCAGCCTATGAGTCGGCCTGTCCTGATAGCATTCCGCCTGCCGCAAAGCTGATACTAGAGACCGGCACAGTTGATGCGATCACATTTGCTAGTTCCAAAACAGTAAGACATTTTGCGCAGCTGATGATAAGAACATTTGGAGAAGACTGGCTAGCACTGCTAGAAGGCGTAGCGATCGCATCCATCGGCCCGCAGACATCTAGAGACTGCCAGGAGCTGCTAGGCAAAGTCACCTTACAAGCGGAAGAGTACACCCTATTGGGTCTCACAGCAGGCTTAGAAGCATGGGCGAATCACACGCAGAGTCGATGACTATGGATCGAAGAATCATTGGGCTAACGGGCGGAATCGCCACAGGAAAAAGTACAGTGTCTGATTACCTAGCTAGCCGATACGGACTCCCCGTTCTAGATGCGGATATGTATGCTCGGCAGGCGGTGGAGAACGGCAGCGAAACTTTGGATGCGATCGCCCACCGCTACGGATCAGCTATCCTGTTACCCAACGGCACGTTAGATCGGAAGCAGTTAGGCAATATTATTTTTCAAGACGCCGCCGAAAAACAGTGGCTAGAAGCGCAGATTCATCCTTTTGTAAGAGCGCAATTTGCTAGAGCAACAAACACGTTTTCGCTCAGTCAAACACTGGTCTATTCCATTCCTTTGTTGTTTGAAGCTAACCTGACGCATCTAGTGAGTGAGGTCTGGGTGGTTTATTGCCAACCCGAACAGCAAAAGCAGCGGCTGATGCAGCGCAATCAGCTTTCGGCAGCAGACGCTAAAGTCAGAATAGACTCCCAAATGAGCCTAGAACAGAAGTGCGAGAAGGCGGACTATGTAATCGACAACACAACCGATAAAAAGAGCTTATTCACGAAAATAGACCAGATAATATGCGATACAGCTATTCGAACCGCTATCTGAACCGAGAAAGCCTAAAGGCATACCTTCTAAAAGGACGAGATTTCAACCTGCTAATCGACATACACAAGCGTAGAATTATCGCTCCTGCGCCAGAAATGCTTTTGTCTTGTGGTTGCTAAGCTTTGTACTCAGTACTTTATCAAAAGGCATAGGTAAAACTCAGTGGCTACTCTTACGCTGGTTATTAACAAGTTACGAAATCAAAAGGGAGAAATTTGCATTGCCTTATTCGAGAGTGAGGCTGGGTTCCCAAAAGATGATACACAGGCCATTTGTAACAACTGTTTTATGGTTTCTAAGCGGCCAATGACGGTTGATCTAGAGGTCCCTTACGGTAGCTATGCGGTAAGTGTGCTACACGACGAAAATCGAGACGGCAAGCTAAATACAGGACTATTAGGCATTCCAAAAGAAGGAATTGGGTTCTCTAACGACCCGCGTATCATCAAAGGAACGCCTAGTTTTGAAAAGACCTGTTTTGAGTTCACTGAGGAAGCGCAGGAAGTAGAGATAGAGATTAAGTATTTCTAACTACCCCACCCTGCGGGAACGTTAAAAGCGAACGATATCGGCGTCAGCCACAACCTCTCTATTTCGACCAGATTATTAATAACTGCCCTGGTGTGTGCGAATCACACGTAAGCTCAACAAACCGTTTAGATGATTGTAATAGACTGTAGAGCGAAGCAGCTTTAGGGTCTTGGAAGCTAGCTGCAGGCACCATTGCCGCGCCTAGACCCTCAGAATTCAGTAGGTGCAAACACCGCTCGACAAATAGCCGTTCTATGGCCAGCTGCGATCGCCCTCTGCCCTCTCCTGCTAATCTCTGATGTGCATACAGTTCGCTCCGCTGAAAATAGTCAGCAGTGTAAGCAAACTGGTCGCGGTAGCTGAGCCAAGTAGCGCTCACCTGCGAATCAATCTTGGCTAGTGCAGGCTTGGAAGTCCTGAAAGTCTTTTCATTAATGCTTGCCCGCTGGCTGAGGGTAGGAAACTGTTGAATAAAATCAGCAACAGTTGAGTGAAAGGTGCCCTGTGGAGGATAGCAGGCAACAATGTCGAACCCTCCGTTTTTGACGATAGTGTGAAAGTGGTAGCCAAAGTGAAAGGGCTGAAGCTTTTCGATATCCTGCTGAATCAGCGGACGATGGCAAGGCTTGCCCACTAGCTGAGTGCCTCGATAGCGAATGCCCAACTGCTGACTCATGTAGTTTAGCAATAGCCTATCTAGCTTCTTTTGCGCCTTTTGATCCAAAGCCAAGATTTCTTCTTTTAGCAGTGCGGCCCTCGCGTAGCTAGGGACATTGTGGGCCTGGCCCAATAGCACAGTTCTAGACTGATAATGTTCTAGCGTAATGTTTTTCTCGCTCAAAACCATCTGATAGCTATCAGCGGCCAGTGGCTGCAACAAGTTTCCTTGCAAGATACGCTCATGGCCCGTCCGGTTGATCTGGTCGAAGCGTTCTTCATCAACGGTGATAAATCCTACCAGCGCATTACCCGCTAGTAAGTTAAAGTCTAGGTCGAGTAAAGGCTCTATTTCCCTTGGTTCTATTGCTGTTCCAACTAGGTGCATCAACAAGTGCAGACGGGCACTCTCTACCGCATCGTCTGAACTATCAACGCCATAGAGTAGATTGCTGAGGATACGTTTCTGAAAGGTTTGAACAAAGTTTTCGGTAGGCTCAGCGCCGCTTTTGTCTTCTGATATCTCTGCCTTTGGCGTCTCTGGTTTTGGCGTCTCTGGCGCTGGCATCTCTGGTTCAGGGGTTTCTACTAGGCCAGAACGCCATATCTTGAGCTGCGCATCTTGGTTCTGTTGAATATAGCCAGTTATGATGCTGAATATCTCTGTCAGTCGCTGATGAAAAGCAACCAGTAGCTCTCCGCTACCGCAGGCGGGATCGAGTATTCGCAGTGCAGGCAAAACTTCTTGAATCAAGTGACGACACAGCTGAGCATCTGCATTAAATAACTGGTCGTTCAATGTCTGTGATGTGGCGATTGGCGCATGTTCTAGCCGCTGCTGAATTAGAGCATCCAATGTGTGATCGCATACCGCCCGTCCCAACGCTGGATTCATCCTTCGCCCATCACCCCTTCGTCCATTACCTCTTTGTCCATCAGCAGAGCGGGACAACCAGTATCCCAAAGCGCCGCTCAGCCAGGGGTTGAACCCATCTACGCTCATCTGTTCACTCAGCCAGCCCAAGACATCCTCTAGCGCCGCATCCCCAATCGAAATCCGCGCGTACGCTGCTTCTAGCCGATGCGTATAAAACAGCCCGCCTATAAAAGGCACCTCTCCCACCGTTGCCTGTAGCGCTACCGGACGCTCTCTCTTCGGCAACGCCAAGCTCTGATAGAGCGGCTGTAGACAAGTCTCGAAGAAGTGAGTACCTCCATTTTCATGCTGTGACTGTTGACCAAATCGAGATTGTAGATACCACACATCATTCGCTAGCCAGCCCTTCTGCTGAATCTGTTGGATTAGCATCAATCGCTGTAGCGTCAGCGCTGCATACGACTGCTGATGAGTGATATCTTCAATGCCGTAGATACTCTCACGCAGCTCTACTAGCAACGTTTCAAACCGTTCACGGCCTTCATCAAAACAGCTCTCGTCAGCATTAAAAGAAGGATACAGCCCGCCCCCAGTCGCTAGTCGCCGCAGCCGAGTATTCCACAGCGCCACAGGCTGCCCGACCACGTATAGAGCACTTTCCGACGCGGATGAACACCACAGGCTACGAGTCTTGAGGGCATCTACAACAATCACTAGTGGCGCTGTAGAAGTCGCTGTCGTCGTAGTCAGTGTCTGCTCATAGGCACAGATGGCCGAGTAAAGCTGGGAGCGCAGCGCTGATGTGAACCGCGTTTTTTCTGTCAAGACAATTTGCCATGCTCTTTGCCATGCCCTCGAAGCGTTCCGGCTAGCAATGGGTATGCAGGTCTGATTCAACGGGGAAATCGGTTCGACTGTCGTATCAGGTGCAGACCAGTTCAGCGATTGAGTGAATAGGGCGCTGAGACTGTGCGATCGCAATGCTGCTCTAGCCGCTGCTAAATCCACCACAGCCAGCTTCAACCCTCTACATTAGCCGTCTTATCGATACCTGCTTTGTCGGTATGGGCGATCGCATACTCTCTAAACCGATCCAAATCGGCCTGTAAGGTCGAAGTCACCACCCGATCGACAAAAGAACTGCTCATCATCATCCGCGCCAAAATCGACGGCAGTGCGTAGGAAATGCTCATCTTTACCGTACTGGTCCCATCTTTGCGGCCATAGAACCGAATCGCCCCTCTATTCGGCAGACCATCCACCGATTCCCACTGAATTATTTGCTGAGGTACCACCTTCGTCAGCCGTGACAGCCAAGAAAAAGAAAGTCCGGTCGTCTCCAGTTTCCATCTCGATAGCGCTGGGTCTTCAGCCAAAACTTCTACAGAGCTGATCCACTTCATCCAGTTCGGCATCTGAGCAATATCTGACCACAGTGCCCACACCGCCTCAATCGGTCGATCCACATTTACGTGTACGGTATGCTCTAGCCACTCTGTCATAGGTCTGCCATGAGAAGTTTCTTTTGTACGCGTTCTGTATTAGCTACTTTGCACGGTGACTAAAACTATATTCTACTGTTATAGCGAACGGGGTGAAGGAGATTGCCGCAATGTCAGTTATACACGTTAGTCCCAACGGTAAAGATGACCAAAAAGGCACCGCTCGCTTCCCATTGCAAACAATCACCGCTGCACTTCAAAAAGCTTCTACAGGCGGCATCGTCCAGCTAGCCCCAGGCACCTATCAAAACGAACGATTTCCCCTCATCCTTGCCAACGGCATCACTCTCGCTGGCGAATCGCCTCAAACGGTCACCATTCGCGGCGGTGGCAGCTATCAGCCCCGGACGAATGCTCCACCTAGAAACGTCTCAATCGTTTTACAAGGACAGGTTCAGCTCCGCAGCCTGACGCTAAGCAATCCTCAGGGCACTGGCTTAGTAATCGACGAAGGCGCTCCGCTGGTCATTAAAAATCGGATCGTTGACTGTCAGCAGCACGGCGCTTTAGTGTCTGATACTGCGCGTCCTTTCTTTTCCGAAAACGAGTTCGATCAAAATGGCGCTACCGGTATCGCTCTAGTTGATCGCGCCAGAGCTGAAATCCGCCAAAACCGCTTCTCTGCTAGCGGCGAAGCCATTACCATCCGTGCCCAGTCCGCTCCTTTAATCATTAACAATCAGTTCATCAACAACCGTACTGCTCTGCTGGCAGTTGACTTCGCCCGGCCCGTCCTCCGCCAAAACCAGACCAGCGGCAACCAGCAGGCCGGACTCTGGACACAAGATCGCGCCGAACCCGATATCGGCCATCCTCAAGATCCAGGCGACAATCGCTTTGAAGGCAAACGCTACGACATCCGCAATGATGCGATCGCCCCTATCGCCACCACCGGAAACCAGCTCAACCCCACCAAAACTAAAGGCCGCATCGCCTACCTTTCCAGCCAAATCCCCGACCCCGTCGCGGTTCCCGACGTCCTTCTCGGCACCCCTCTCCCCCCTCCTGGGCTGAGCGAAGCCAAAGCCTCTCCCCCTCCCTCTACTTCCCTTCCCGGACCGAGCGAAGCCGAGATCAACCTCGACAGCCGCTTTAACGACCTCATCGGCCACTGGTCCGCTCCCTTCGTCGAAGCCCTCGCCGACCGAGACCTGATCAAAGGATTCATCGACGGCACCTTCCGTCCCGACAACCAGGTTACTCGTGCCCAGTTCGCAGCTCTGGTCGCCGCTACCTTTCCAAATGTCGAGACCACTCGCCCCGGCCAGCGCTTTCCGGATGTCCCCGGTAATTTCTGGGCCGCTGCCGCCATTCGTCAGGTCCAAAGTCAAGGATTCATCTCCGGCTTCCCAGATGGATCGTTTCGGCCTAACGCGCCAATGACTAGAGTCCAGGCAGTTGTTGCCTTGGTCAACGGATTGATGCTGGGTACAGGGCGATCAGAAGCTCTGCTGATCTATAGCGATCGCGCCCAAGTGCCCTCTTATGCCATCGAAGCCGTTGCCGCCGCTACCGACCGCCAGATCATCGTCAACTACCCCGATACCTACAGTCTGCGTCCGCTCGTTCCCATTACTCGCGCTGAAACTGCCGCGCTCGTCTATCAGACCCTAGTTGCGCTCGGCGAGGCCCCTGCCATTGCCTCGCCCTTTATTCCCGAAGTTGCCATCGCCAAACCCAGCTTTGCCGATCTTTCCGAGCGTCACTGGGCAGCAGGCTACATCAACGCGCTTGTTCAAAAAGGATGGCTCAGCGGCTTCCGCGATGGCACCTTTGGTCCGGATGAGCCAATGACCCGCGCTCAATTCGCTGTCCTGCTAGTAGGTGCTTTCGATTCACCCCCCAAGCGCCCTGCCATTAGCTTTCGCGATGTTCCCAGTAGCTTCTGGGGAGCCGATGTTATTCAGCAAGCCTACCGCGCCGAATTTATCTCCGGCTTTCCCGATCTCACCTTCGATCCAAACTTTCCACTGACCAAGCTACAGGCACTTCTAGCTCTCGTCAGCGGCTTGGACTTACAGCGCGTATCGCCACCAGAGCTAGCTTCACTAAAGACATACGATGATCAAAACGACATCCCCCGCTATGCCAAAGAGGCGATCGCCTCAGCCACCCAGCTTGCACTCGTCTTTAACCATCCTATTGTCACCGAGCTACGGCCCAATCGTACGGCCACCCGCGCTGAAGCTTCTGCCATGGTCTATCAGGCGCTAGTCATCCAAGACCGCATGCCCGCCCTTTCCTCACGCTACCAAGTGGATTCCTAGCTCAACAGACCAGCTTCGATCGAGCCTAGAAAATAACAAGACTCGACTAATGGATCAATAAAATGGGAAACTAAAATTAAGTATTCGCAATCACTTTTATTATGGCTGAAATTCAATTTGCTCGTGGCGTCAAAGAAGACGTTGTTCCCGATATTCGTTTGACCCGTGCCAAAGACCTCTCCGATGGCACCGCTACCTTTTACTTTGATAGACCCAAAGCGCTTGTAGAAGAGGGTGGTGAGGTGACTGGGATGTACATGCTAGACGAGGAAGGAGAACTCAGCACCCGCGATGTTAACGGCAAATTCGTCAACGGCGAACCCTCTGGTATTGAGGCTGTGTACGTAATGCGTGGTCAAGACGAGTGGGACCGCTTTATGCGCTTCATGGACCGCTATGCAGAGGCCAACGGCCTAGGTTTGACCAAGGGACAGTCTTGATGAGACTACCGACAGGAGCGATCAACTGATGCGATCGCGCCTATTCAAGGCAGGAAATACCATCAGTCACTGCCTATTAGTCGCTACCAAAATAGTCAATACCGAACATTTAAAGATGAGCCTGAGCAAATCTCGCCGCTAGCCATCGCTCTAGCTGGCCGAAGTGACGTTCAGGCCATTTACCGAACTCTCTTATTCGGTAAACCGCCCTCTCCCTGGCGACCGCCCCGTCCAAGGTTCGGCGTAGCTTCCACACTTCACCCCTTTAGGTACATCTGCGATTATAAGAGTGTTGAAACAAAGCAGCCCTCCTTCTAACTCAGCAGATGAAACAACAATTTTCAAACATCATCCACAACTGGTATCGTAAAGCCCTCAAGCACACCAAATACCGCTGGCTTGTTATCCTTGGTACGCTGTTGTACCTAGTCAGTCCGCTTGACATTTCGCCAGATGCGCTTCCAATCATTGGCTGGATCGACGATGGCATCATTGCCAGCCTTCTAGTCTCAGAAGTCAGTCAGCTTGTTACCGAAGAATTCAAGAAAAGACAGCTTTTCAACGACACGATTAGAACAGAAGTCGAGACAGTTGTTGATACTGACAACGTCAAAACTATCACAGTAGATGCTGTTACCGTCAGCTAGAGACTTTCCCTCCGTCAAAATAAAGCTTAAAGCAAGCTCGGGGCGAGGGCTTTGCCTCTTTCACACTATCTTTTACCAGGAATAAACCATGACCTACATACCAGAAACAAATCTCTCGAACATTTCTTCAAATGACTCTACTACAGAGCCGACAACGGTCGAAAAGCTTAGAACTCTTGCCAAAGAGGGGACACAGAGAACTCAGCGGATCTCGCAAATTCTCAAACAAGCCTTTTCGGAAACTCGCGAAGAGTTTCAGGCTGGACGCACTGTGATTAGTCCCATCGCCAAAGAGGTCACAGCCGAAGCGGTCTCTACTTTTAAATCCAAAAGTCAGCAAGCTACCGAAGCCGTCAACCAAGCATGGAAAGACGAAGAAAGCACGCCGGACTTCACAGAGCGACTGATCAAAGTTCTTAGGACTATGGCCAGCACCGCAAAAGAAAGCTTGCTGCCTCAGGTTAAAGTACAAACTAAAAGACAAGCTGGCAGGCTAGACGGTCTTTTGCGTGATCGCTACGGTGAACAGTACACCACACTTATCAATAGATTCGGACAGGTTCGCGCTTGGGTTAATAGCAGCGCTAACAGCGCCTCAGCTACAACCAAGACAGCCGCTGACAACAGCAGTGACACTACATCGCCCGCCACAGTCACTGTTATCGAAGTAGACAGCGAAGCTATCGACTAACTGTCCGTTGCTTTCTGTTCGTTGCTTTTCTTCACACCTCTTATCTGCATGCGAAGTCTGTAACTTTGCATGCGGTTTTCTATTAGTCCCTTTCCTATTGCTTCCGGCCGAACTGCTGCTTCGCCTCAAGGTACACCGACTCAGTAATTTCGGTAATCTCTCGCTCTTTCGCAAACTTCTCTATCTTTTTACGCGCTGCTGGTCTGACAAAGAAAGGAATTTCCTTCAGCAATGCCTTTGCCGCTGCTGTCCACTCTATTGAACCTGCCATAGCATCTAATTACTCTAACGAATATCTTCTACCAACACTCACATTCTAGGAGCTTTCAGATACATGAGCTTTTGGACATGCGAATCTTAGGCTGCAATATCTCTTTGTAGCCAATTTTCACTGAGCTCGATCAAATTCGCTGCTTCTTCTTTTGGCAGAGGCTTCGAGAAGTAATAGCCCTGGCCATAGTTACAGTTTAGAGTTTGTAAACAGGCTAGCTGAGCTGCCGTTTCGATTCCCTCTGCGATGATATCCATGCCTAGCTGGTGACCTAAGGCGATGATTGTCTTCACAATTTCGCCATCTTCGTTGGCTTTCTCTTCCATTCGCCCGACGAAAGAGCGATCTACCTTTAGCGTGTCTGTCTGTAGCTGGTGTAAATAGCTCAAAGAAGAGTAGCCAGTGCCAAAATCATCCAAACTCAGCTTTAAACCCAAGGCTTTGAGTTTATCCAACTGCTCGATCGTACCATTGACGTCCTCCATAGCGGCGCTCTCGGTCAGTTCTAATTTCAAGCTGCTGCTATCAAGCTTTGTTTTTATCAGCGTTGCTGCTACCTCCTTCGCCAGATCTGGCTGGTTAAACTGCTTTGTTGAAAGGTTGACGCTCACAACTAGCTCTCTAGCTTGCGCAAACCGACGGTGCCATTCGTGCATCTGCCTACAGGCTTCCTCTAGAATCCAGTGACCCAGCGGTATAATCAGGCCAGTCTCTTCGGCTGCGAGGATGAAATCACCCGGCGAAACAAATCCTCTCTCAGGGTGCTGCCACCGAACTAACGCTTCAAACCCAGCTAGCCAACCCGTGCACAGATTAACAATCGGTTGGTAATACAGAATAAATTCTTTGTTGTCGATCGCCTGACGTAGCTGGTCTTCGAGTTTGAAACGCTTTACCGCTTCTAATCGCATGCCTGGATCGAAGATCTCGTAATGATCTTTTCCGAGTACTCGCGATCGCGTCATTGCTCTGTAGGCATCTTGCAGCAGAGTTTCCGCCTGCTCTAGTAGCTCTCCTTGGTTCAGTGCGATACCAATGCTAAAGCTATTTGTGATCGGGCGCCCATCAATCATAGAAGGGGCTTCGAATATGCTGTACAACAAGTCGGCAGTTCTGGTTGCCCGGCTTGCTTCAGCCAAGTTCGGTAGCAAAACTGCAAACTCGTCCCCCCCTAGTCTGGCAATATTGGTACGCAATGGCAGTGCTGCCTTGATTCGCGACGCAACGCAAATTAACAGCTCGTCTCCAAAACGATGCCCAAAAGTTTCGTTAATCGCCTTGAAGTGGTCTACATCTAAGACCAGTACGGCTAGAGAAGAATGAACGTCAGTGTCTTTTCCTTTGGCGAGCGATCGCTCTAGCTGTCGAACAAACAACGCTCGATTCGGCAACCCTGTCAAAGGATCGTAGAAAGACTGATAGAACACCTGATACGTAATCAGTCCGCCCCCCGTTAGTAAAAAGCCTAGTGCCGGGGCCGCAAACGGTATCCATCCGCTCAGGCTAAACGTAACTAGACAGGCCCCACCTAAAACCAGCAGACCGCCTACTAGCGCCGCCCCCATCAGGACAGAACGCTTCATTCGCCACACTAGTATGCCACCGGCTATTGACCATCCTAAAATCCAGATGAGCTCGGTCCAGTTCGGCAGATACCAAAAGACAGGTACTTCATCTAGTACGCTACTTAGTAGCTGACTAACCATCTGAGCATGCACCACCACGCCATACATCAAATGCTCTTCATCTTGCCCCGAGCTGTACGGGGTATAGAAGAAGTCTTTTTTACTCGGAGCGGTTACCCCAATTAGGACGATTTTGTCCTCTATCCAGCTAGGCGATACCTCTCCAGCGAATAGCTCTGTCAGACTCACTTTACGCGCTACAAAATCAGAAGAGCGATAGTTCAACAGGACTTGGTAGCCGCCTGGATCGGTAATATCGTACCCGCCCGAATCAGCATTCAAAAGCGGAAAGGTAGTCTCACCAATTGTTAGCGCTTCCCCGTTTACCGAAAACTCATGGCCCTCTGCTTCTAGATACTTTAGTCCCGACTGCAGTGCAAAGGAGTAGAGCGGTTCTCGATCACGCTCTGCATACAGCAAGCCTCTACGCAAGATCCCATCAGAATCGATCGGGAAATCATTAAAGCCTACCTGATCGCTTGGCATGCCCGGCGGCGGCGGAATCTTATCATCAGCACTCATGCCGATGCTGGTAATAGTCACTACATTGGGCTTTGCGAGCGCTGAGCTGAGCGCCGATTGCCCCTCTCCTTGAGGAATATTGCGATAGATATCGAGTGCAACCACTCGGGGCGAATGCGATTGAATCTCTTCTAAAAGGTCAGCCAATACCTGATCGGACATTGGCCATTCGCTTTGGTTAATAATGTCCTGCTCTGTTACCTCAACTATTAGCAGGCGAGGATCCGGGCCCCGATCGGGTCGCAGTCGGATCATGTAGTCGTATGCCAGTAGCTCTAGCGGCTGCAGTCCACCTAATTGCCTAAGTCCTATCAGCAACAGCGTGACAGCTACACCAGCTGGCCAATAGGGTTGACTCTGCAACCGCCTGTACAAGTTCGCAATCACCAACAAGAATTCTCCTGGCAAAGGGGTGCCTATGTCCCTCTCAAGCAGATGGTGCCCACAAGACTACAACACTAATCAATTCATCTGCTCAAGTCAACACTGCTCTAGATCAAACTAGAAGCCAGCGCTTGCGGTAGTTCAAGCGCTGGCTATCGATAGTTCATTGAGTAGGTGGCTCACTATTAAGAGCAGTGGCTCGTTATCAAGAGCTATGGTGATTCAGTAGCTATATCCAGATGAAAAAGCAACGGTATCAATTGCAACCATGCTCTCTGAAAGCTGACTGGCGAGGTAGTCAATTAATCCGGTTGACTGCATTAGCGCTGTCCAGTCTGATTTCAAACTGTCGCTCAACGTCTCTTGGCTACGGCGAAGGCGGGCTAGTTCTGTCACCTGCTCGTGCCATAGATCAGCCGATTGGTATAGCTCAATGCGTTGTTCCAGGCCAGCAGTTTCCAGCTGTGAGGTAAGTTCATCAGAGAGGCTAACTCGCTGAACCCAGCCTTCTAGCCCTAGTACAGGAGCTGTCTGCGAACTGCTGTTGCAGGCTAGAGAAAAGACCCAGTTGTAGTTTTCGCCTACAGCTAGACTAGGCGCAGAATCAGGCAGTTTGAATTCGCTGATAGCGTGACTATTGCTGGCCTCTATCTGCGTGGTGTAAAGCAGCTCTTCAGCCTCGTTAAATAGAGAGAACTCAACTGTTTTTTGACCGACGGTTTCGGGTAGCGAGAACCAGAAAGTAGGGTGGGCATTAGCCGTTTTGCTGATAGGACTGCTAGGGGCAACTGCGACTACGGTTTGGTTGAAATCGGTCAGACAGCTCCCTGTGTTTGTCCTTACCCCACCGCTAATTCGTCGGCCCGGTAGACCCTGCCTGACGTCGCTAGTATCCGCGTGATTGGCTAAACTAGGTGTCACAGATGTTCCCAGCGAGAGAAGCAAACTGGTAGCCAAAATCGATAGGCGTTTCAAGCGGTAGGTTTTTTGCATGATAATAAGTCGTCGTGAAAAGGGAAGAGTGAAACGGTATGGTTGTCTTTCTATGTACTAAATGATTTTTTGTACATCAGAGAACTGTAGTTCCACCGATTTGAAGTTCTACGGATTCGACTATTTGCAGACCTTTGGCAGTGTCGTGATCGCAAGACTTGGTCGCTAGCCATTGACTGAGGACGCGATCGCTAGCGACAATAGCTAGGTAACAAGCTAAGTAACAAATCTTAAGGATAACTATGGCTAACCTTCAGCCGACCAACCTTCAGCCGACTGACCTTCAGCCGACTAAGGTGCCCAATATGGAGCGGCCTAAAAAAGGATTTAATAAATACGCAGAGCAGCTAAACGGTAGAGCTGCAATGGTTGGGTTTGTAGCTTTAATACTGATAGAACTACTGACTGGAAAAGGACTACTGACTCTAATCGGGCTCAAGTAGGGCCACAGTCTAAACGACGTATCCACAAAAGAAGGCGCGAACGGGCAGATAGTACCCATTCGCGCCTTCTTTATTGATCACCCAAGCTACATACAGCAGAGGCGCTACGTAGCATCAGGCTCTAAACAGAAACCTACTTCTCAGTTTCAGAAAACTCAGCGTCAATAACGTCGTCTTCGCCACCTGTAGAAGTCTCATCGCCACTGTCAGCCTCGGGCGCATCGCCTTCAGCTGGGGCTCCCTGCTGATAGAGACTGCTGCTGAGTGCATAGAGTGCCTGCTGTAGCGCTTCCATATCCGACTTAATCTTGTCGTCATCTTCAGCCGCAAGCGCTTCTTTTAGCTCTTTGATCTGAGCTTCAATTTTCTCTTTGTCTTCAGCAGGCACCTTATCGCCTAGCTCTTCAAGTTGCTTTTCGGCCTGGTAGGCAAGAGAATCGGCCTGGTTCTTGGTATCGATTCGCTCGCGGCGTGCTTTATCTGCATCTGCGTTTGTCTCAGCATCCCTGACCATCTGATCGACTTCAGTATCAGAAAGGGTAGACGCACCAGTGATGCTGATGGACTGCTCCTTACCTGATCCCTTGTCTTTCGCAGTGACATTCAAGATGCCGTTAGCATCAATATCAAAGGTCACTTCGATTTGAGGGACGCCCCGCTGAGCAGGCGGAATGCCATCGAGGCGGAATGTTCCCAAGCTCTTGTTGTCGCTAGACATCTCGCGCTCACCCTGTAGAACATGAATTTCTACATTGGTTTGACCATCTACCGCAGTCGAGAAGACCTCGGACTTCTTAGTAGGAATGGTAGTGTTGCGGTTGATTAGCTTGGTCATTACGCCGCCCAGTGTTTCTACGCCTAGTGACAGTGGCGTAACGTCTAGCAGCAAGATATCTTTGACTTCGCCTGCTAAGACACCACCCTGAATCGCCGCGCCAATGGCGACTACTTCGTCGGGGTTAACAGTCTGGTTGGGAGCTTTGCCTAGCGTTTTTTCGACTAGTTGCTGAACCGCAGGAATCCGAGTAGAGCCACCAACTAGGACGACCTCGTCAATGTCAGACTTGCTGAGCTTGGCATCTTTGAGTGCGTTTTGAACTGGCACGCCACAGCGGTCAATCAAGTCGGAGCATAGCTCTTCAAACTTAGCTCGAGTCAGCGTAGTCTCTAGATGCTTAGGACCATCTTGAGTAGCGGTAATAAACGGTAAGTTAACTTCTGCCTGACTGACGCTAGAGAGTTCGATCTTGGCTTTTTCAGCGGCTTCGGTCAAACGCTGAAGTGCCTGCTTGTCCTTGCGAAGGTCGATGCCTTCTTTGTTCTGAAAGTCTTGGGCAAGGTAGTCGACTAGCTTCTTGTCAAAGTCGTCACCGCCTAGGTGAGTGTCACCGGAGGTAGCGAGTACTTCGAAAACGCCATCTCCTACTTCTAGAATAGAGACGTCGAACGTACCACCACCCAAGTCAAAGACTAGGATAGTCTCGTTGCTTTTCTTGTCTAGACCGTAGGCTAGCGCGGCGGCTGTTGGCTCGTTGATAATCCGTAGAACTTCGACGCCTGCGACTTTACCTGCGTCCTTAGTAGCCTGGCGCTGAGAGTCGTTGAAGTAGGCAGGCACAGTGATTACGGCCTGAGTAACTTTTTCGCCGAGATACTTGCTAGCGTCATCGACTAGCTTGCGCAAAACCTGCGCGGAAATTTCCTCAGGCGCATACTGCTTGCCGTCAGACGTTTCGATTTTGACATTGCCGCCTACCTTAGCGATTTTGTAGGGGACTTCGCTGGCTTCGTTATTGACTTCGTCATATTGACGACCAATAAAGCGCTTGACTGAATAGAGGGTGTTTTCTGGGTTCATTACCGCCTGACGCTTGGCGATTTGACCCACGAGACGATCGCCATTCTTCGCGTAGGCGACGACTGAAGGTGTAGTACGAAAACCTTCGGCGTTTGCAATTACAGAAGGCTTACCACCTTCCATGACCGCGACTACCGAGTTAGTGGTTCCAAGGTCGATTCCGACGACTTTTCCCATGTGTATGCTCCGATCTGGATAGTTATAGAGGTTTGCTCAAAAGGTTATCTCTATAGTGCTTAATCAGAGGCGGTTTGCTGAAGGGGGGGTTACCGAACCGGAGGTGTCGGTGTGGCGCGGCATAGATATGGTTCGAGCTTTTTTATCTGTATTCTTTTTGTCCGAGGTTGTTTTGTCCGTGTTCTTCTTGTCTGTATCCTTCTTGCCTGCTGAGCCAGTCTTGGATATCAGCAGTCATCCGGGCTGGAATCTCCCAGGGAAACAGATGGGCAGTGTTGGGATAGCAACGACTCTCGCAGTTTGGCAAGGTGCGGGCGGTTTCTAGGCTGGATTTGGCAGTGATGTGGCGATCGCACTCCCCACACAGCATCAAAGCTGGAATCTGCAATTCCTCTAGATCCTGCAATCGGTCGTAGCCTGCCTGAATCTCTTTATTTAGGGCCTTGGTGGCGTGGTGGCTGGTACGGAGTACGGCGGGTGCGCCCTCCCTAGCGATGTAGGTGTAGGCTTCGGGTGTGTGGTTGCAAACTAGGTAGCGAAGCAGGGATTGTTTGCCGAGTGCGATCGCCCCATCCCATCCCGGCAAAGCGTAATTCACCAGCCCCGCCATTCCAGTCATCACATTGTCTGCCAAAGTAATCGGCGGATGCGATCCTCTAGGCCGTGCCGCCGTGCCGACTAGCACTAAGCCTTGCACTACATCAGCTCGACGCAGCGCTAGCTCCATCGCCAAAATTCCACCTAGAGACCAGCCCAGCACTAGGCACTGTCTGATTCCGTATCGCGCCAGCAGCTCTTCTAGATCGTCTAAATGCTGCATCATTTGAAAGGGATGAGTCGCCTTACTCTGGCCATATCCCCGTAAATCTGGCGCATAGGTCCGAAAACCAAGCGCAGTCAAGGCGTCAGTAAAGACGCTCATCGCTGCACTGCTACCCGGATGACCATGAAGGCAAAGCGCCGGGTAGCCAGTAATTGCTCCCTGGATTTCAGTGTGTAGTCGCATGCGATCGCTGTTATTGACTGGCCTATTGACTAAGCTATCGTTGACTAGCTTGCTACTTCAGCCGGACTAGCTCCTTTGATCTGGCCATCGCCATCTACGTCGGCGGGCTCGAACGTTAGGGCCACACCATTCATGCAGTAGCGTTTGCCGGTTGGTTTAGGACCATCGTTAAACACATGGCCAAGGTGCGCATCACAGACAGCGCAAACTGTCTCTGTGCGGATCATAAAGTGACTGAAATCTTTCTTGTCCTTCACATTCTCGGGCTTGCTAGGGGCATAGAAGCTAGGCCAGCCAGTCCCAGAGTCAAACTTGGTCTTAGAGCTAAACAGCTCTGAGCCACAGCATACGCACCTATACATTCCCTCAGCTTTGTTGTTGTTCAAAGGGCTGGTGAATGCTCTTTCGGTACCCGCTTTTCGAGTAACCTGATACGCTTCAGGGCTCAGCTGCTCTCTCCATTCTTCATCAGTCTTTGCTACTTTGCTTGCCACCAGAAATTTATCTCCGCATGTTGTTTCGATTCTGTTGATCCTAACGCATTCAGCCACGCATAGGGCATAGCAAAGGAAGTAAGGCCACGTTCATCCGGTCTGGAAAATTAATACCGCGCTGCCGCCTATCACCAGTCCAGTTAGGACAGCCCAGAATAGAATCTTTCTGTTTGGTTGAATCTTCGTATCCTTTTCTTCCTTGAACTCATCGCCTTTTTGCTCGATTTCATCAGTTGTCAGTACTTTGAACTCAGAGAAGACATCAGAGTCTGAGCCGATGATGTTCGCTATGTGCTCACTATCTTGGTTGTGGCGGTGCGTATTGATGTAGATAGCGGGTGGTGATGGATCGGCTTTTCTTCTATTTGTTTTTCGCCTATTGGCCTTTCGCCTGAAGTATCTAAACATAGTAAGGAAACATAATTGAGCTAACAGTACCAAGCAGTCGCCTGTAGACAGGTTTGTCTTAAGGTAAATTACAATTACTGCCTAATTTCGATAGGCTAATTTCGATAGGTTTAGACGCAATTCCTTCGCCTGGCAGCGCTGAACGCGTAACCGCGCCGATACATCGACTTTTGCTGTAGCCGAGCTGATGCAGTGCCTGTAGGCAGCTGTCGGCTTGCTCGGCTGGAACGCTAGCCAGCAACCCCCCAGATGTTTGAGGGTCAAACAGGATTTGAAAGCTGGGAGTATGAGTAGGTATTCGTGCTGTTTGAATAGCGGGCAGCGCGTTTTCTAAATTTCGTTGATGAAGAGAGCTGATAATTTGGCTCTCTAGCGTGCGAGCAGTTCCAGGTAAACGCTCAATAGCCGATAGATCTACAGCGACTTCTACCTGTGAGGCGCTTACCATTTCTAATAGATGACCTGCTAGTCCAAATCCGGTGACGTCGGTGCAGGCGGTTGCACCGTAGTGCCTTAGGCACTCTGCTGCGGCGCGGTTGGACTGTAGCATGCTTTGAATAGCCGCTTCTATCCAACGGCCCTTGGCTTTTAGCTGTCCGTCGGCGGCAAACAGCGCTCCTGTACCAAGCGCTTTGGTCAAGATCAGAGCCTGGCCTGGCTGTAGTCCGCCTTTCTTCCAGGTCTGGCCAGGGTCTATCCAACCGTTACAGGCAAAGCCAAGCGAGAGTTCTGGTCCTTCTGTGGTGTGGCCGCCGACTAGAAAGGTCTTAGCTTCTGTGAGCGATCGCATCACGCCAGAAAGCAGTTGGTACAGGGTCTCTTCTTGCTGGCTGCTATTGCCGTAAGGAATGGTTGCGATCGCCAGCACGTTATGGCTAGTCGCGCCCATTGCAAACAAATCGCTCAGACAGTGATTGACGCAGATCTGACCGAAGATAAAAGGATCGTCAACTAGGGCGCTGAAGTGATCGACTGTGTGAACGGCAAGTTTGCCTGCTGGAATCTGGACGACTGCTGCGTCGTCAGGCTCATTTAGTCCTGTGTAGATATTGTTGCGATGGGGCCAATCTTTACTATCGGCGGCCTCGGCGCGAACCCGGCCCAGGGCACGGCTGAGGGTTTGGTTGCCGATCTTGGATCCACAGCCTGCGCAAGGCATCTGCGAGCTTCGACCGCGCTCGGCCGCCGGGGAGGGGGGGAAGGGGTGAGGGGGGGACATTTTGGGAAAGTCGGAGAATAGACGCATGAACTTTTGGTCGATGCTGTCTTTCCAGGTGCGGCACCATTGGGCGTGAATGGCCAAGGGTCCCCATGAGGCAATCGCGCTATTGGTGTCAGTATCAATGATGTTGAGATAGCGGCTTTGGGGTTTGAAGGGCTGTGGTGGTTTGTTGGTTACCTGACGTTTGAGATTTTTGTAGAGGGGTGGTCCCTGGCGCACGGCAAAGACACCTGCTTTGGGGCGTTTGTGGTTAATCATGGTGGCCACGTCACCAGCGGCGAAGATGTTTGGGTGGCTGAGGGTTTGTAGGGTGTCGTTGACGGCGATGAAGCCATCTTCTGTAAGTGCAAGGCTACTGTTTTTTAGCCAGGATGGGGCGGAGGCATTGGTGACCCAAAAAGTGCAATCGCATTTCACTACCAAGCCTGACTCACAGCGCACTGCTGTCGGCAGCACCTCACAAACTGTTTCCTGGGTGTGTACATGGATTTCTCGCTTTTGACACAGCCGCTCGACCATCCACTGCGTCAGCCGATTGCGCCCCTTGGCCAAATGCTTGCTGCGCTGAAAAATATGCACGGAGACTTGCTGTTTCTGATTTTGACTGGGTCCGTTTTGGCTGGGCTTGTTTTGGTTGGGCCTATCTTGGCTATATCTTCGCACGAGCTGTTGAAGCCTTACCTGCATCGCGAAGGCCATCTCTACCCCACCGACGCCGCCGCCGACAATGCCGATAGTTGCAGGCGTTCTAGAGTCTTTGTTCAGAGCGCTTTCTAGACTTTTTAGATAGCTGTCCCAAGCTTTCAATAAATGGGGAACGGGCTTGGCTGGAATCGCATGTCTGTCTGCGCCCAGAACCTGAGATTTAGCAGGCGTGCTGCCAGTGTCGATAGATAGCGTGTCATAGGCAATTGGGGGGCGGTTGCGACAAATCACCTTTTGGCCTACCGGATCGAGTCCTATCATCTCCTCCATAATCAGTTGACAGTTCGCAAACCGAGTCAACGGACGTAGGTCAATATGGGCCGTGTCGAAGTCGTACAGGCCCGCGATATGACAAGGCAGCATGCCCGAGTAAGGCGTGTCGGCTAAATTGGTGATTAAAGTGACTTGAACATCAGTAGGCCACGGATTCATGCCTATCTTGCGCAAAACTAGCGCGTGGCTGTGACCGCCACCTACTAGAACTAGCCTTTTAGCGATAGGAGCGGTCAGTTGCATGCGTGTGGAGACGTCAAATGTAAATGATCTTACTCGCTCCGACCGTAACCTGTCTTAGATGTTGATATTGGATGCTGATTTATTAGCGTTGGCGCGATCGCAACTGCCCCAACAAAATCTCCCACCTCTGAGGCAGCGGCGCTTTAGCCGAGATTACCGCCTGCGTCACCGGATGGCTTAGCGTCAGCCGAAACGCATGCAGCGCCTGACCTGGCAGCTTTATCCCTGGAAACTTACCCGATCCATAATCAGGATCGCCAATCATCGGCAATCCTAGATAAGTGCTATGGACTCGAATCTGATGTGTACGTCCCGTTTCTAGCTGAAACTGCATCAGCGTATAGTTGCCCAGTCGCTCAACAATCTTCCAGTGAGTCACAGCGCTACGACCGCCTTCTTCCACTGACAGGATTGACATTTTCTTGCGATGCTTGGGGTGGCGACCAATCGGCTGGTCAACAGTCCCTTGGTCTGCCTTCGGCGCGCCGTTGACAATACCTAGATATTCGCGCTTGGCTGTCTTCGCCTGAATCTGTTGCTGAAGGCTTTGCAGCGCAGATTCGGTTTTGGCAACCACCATTGCGCCAGTTGTGTTCTTGTCTAGTCGATGGACAATGCCTGGCCTCTGTACGCCGCCAACGCCCGTAAGCTGCTTGCCGCAGTGAAAGAGTAACGCATGAACTAGTGTCCCTGTCGCATGTCCAGGGGCTGGGTGAACCACCATGCCCGCGGGCTTGTTAATGATTAGCAGCTGGTCATCTTCGTAGAGAATATCGAGTGGAATATCTTCAGGCGTAAGCTCGTATGGAGTCACCTTAGGCATCTCTAGCGTGATCCGATCACCTTCCTCCACCAGTTCCTTCTTGCGATCACACACCTGCCCATTTACCGACACCGCGCCCTGCTCGATCAGCTGCTGCACCCGGTTGCGCGAAAGCGTTTCAATATTATTTGCCAGCCATCGGTCCAAACGCTCCGGCACATTCGCTTCAACCGTTTTTTCCATTCACCATACTCTTCGAGAAGGGTAGAGCCCTACGCCATTCATCATTCATCATTCGTCGCTCTCCAGTGCTCGCCATTCACAGGCGATGCGGGTGCCAAAAGCGGCTGTAGTTCTACGACCTTACCAATGATTGCGATCGCCGGTGCTTCAAATCCCGTCTCTGCTACCTGCTCTACGATATCGTCTAGCGTTCCTATCAGCTGCTCTTGCTCAGGCCTAGTTCCCCACCGCACTAGGGCCACTGCCGTGGTAGTGGGTAAACCCGCTTTGACTAGAGACTGAGTAATGTTTGGTAGGTTGTGAACGCCCATGTAGATGACGATGGTTTCTGACGACTGGGCGATCGCGCTCCAGTTCACCTCAGGTCGGTACTTTCCTGCCGATTCGTGGCCAGTCACAAACGTCACCGAAGAGCTGTAGCCCCGGTGCGTAACCGGAATTCCTGCATAGGCAGGCGCCGCAATCCCAGCGGTAATTCCAGGCACCACTTCTACCGGAACCCCTGCCGCCATCAGATCAGCCATTTCTTCTCCGCCGCGACCAAACACAAACGGATCGCCGCCCTTCAAGCGAACGACGACAGCCTGCTCTTGCGCTTTACGCAGCAGCAACTGCGTAATCTCTGTCTGGGACATCGAATGTCTACCGCGCCGCTTGCCAGCATGAATTCGTTCGGCTTGAGGGTTGATCCAGTTCAAGATCGGTTCGCTGACTAGCGCATCAAAAACAACTACATCAGCACACTCTATTAGTGTTTTGGCTTTGACCGTCATCAGCCCTGGGTCTCCTGGACCTGCCCCCACCAAATAAACTTTACCCACCATTGACTGCGCGGACGGGGTCACTAACTGGGACGTAGTTTGGGGTGTAGTTTGGGACGTAGTTCGAAAAGTAGAGAAATTAGAAGGCATAGTCGACAGCAAATGGCGTAGAGAAGCTAGGCAATATTCAAGCAAATTCGCTCTGGTCGAATTGCTATCTGCTATACGCTGAATAGATTCTCTACTATGCTTCAATCTTCAATCTTGCTGCAACCCTTAACTCCGAACAAGGTCTACGACTAGATTAGCCACTTCATGGGTAGCGCCTAGCGTAGGCAGCAGCCGGAACTGGACTCTTGGGAAGCGTTCGGCGAGTTCTTCTGTGCGGTGGGCGATCGCGTCTGTGATCCCACCCGAAAACAAAAAGTAAGGCAGAATTGTCAGTCGCTGACAGCCCTGCTGCATCAGCTCAATCACCTGAGTCTCGATATCGGGCGGCGTTGCCCAATAGGCCACCTTTGTGTTGATTCGCCTGGCTAACGCTTGAACAGTCCTATTCCCTTTCTTTCTGCGGCTACCATGAGCCACCAGCAAAGCGCCTTCTGCATCTACCGAAGTCAATCGATTCTTCAACACCAAAGAGATGTCCTCATGACTTCCCAAATGAGAACACAGCGTCAGCTCTAGAGAATCGCCGAGTAGCTGCTCTGCTGCTCTAATTTCTTCGGGAATATCTTCCATGACGTGCACGCCGGACATCAAAAACATCGGCACTAGCTTCAGCTCTTTTACCCCAGCGGCGCCTAGTCGAATCCCAAATTCATAGATCTGTTCGCTCAAAGACAGCGCTGTCAGCTCTAGACAGGCAGTACCGACAATGACTTCAGAGGTAAGTTTGACTGATTTGTTCAGACGGGGTCTGGTCAGCAAGGAAGTGGTTCCAGGCGAGAAGACGGCAGCTGGCTGTTCAAACTCAGAATCGCTAGAATCGTTGCCGTTGACAGAATTTTTGTGCCTCAAATTTGTCTCCAACTGCGATCGCACCAGGTCCGCTAATCGATTCATTGCCTCTTGAGGACGTGGATCGCGGCTACCGTGCGAGATGAGTAAGTATGCAGTTGAAGCGACGACTGGTTTCAAAGCAGACCCCTGTACTTGTATAGATGCCTAGCTTCATTGATATCGCTTTTTTGAAGCTACGGCTCATGAATATAAATTATTGAAGATTTAATTCACAGAGCGGTGTATCGAAAGTTGCATTTTCATAGCTTTCCCTCTCGATCGGCAGTTAGCGTTCTACGCTAGCAGGCTAATTTTTTGAATGGGTAGCCACGCAATCGCATCCGCTTAACCAGTCGCTCGATCAATTGCTCGGTTACGGCTTCTTTACTAGCGCTAGCCAGCAGGCAGGAAAGATCCAAAAGGAAGTAGAGTTTAGTCGAAAAGCGGTGCTATACTGGTGTCCGGTTATGGCGAGCGTGGCCAAGTGGTTAAGGCAGTGGATTGTGATTCCACCATTCGCGGGTTCGACCCCCGTCGTTCGCCCTTATTACAGCGATTCAGTAAATGGACTGGCCTAACTACTGGCCTACTTTATTTATGCTCTACGGGGGCTATGAAAGCAGTCCCCTCTAACAGGCTTTGGAAAATGACTTGGTAGCAACTCTTTATGTCTTAATGGCTTAGGATCTGACTAGTGCTAGTCAGGTCCGCTGTATGGTTTCTCTTTTCACTCAATCCGACGATTTGCCTGTTTCCTCGTTAGAAAATCTGCATGTTTGGAAGCTAGAGGATGCCAAGGCTCGCTTTAGCGAAGTTGTGCGTCTAGCCAGAGACAATGAGCCTCAGCGTGTTACCGTCCGCGGCGAAGATGCTGTCGTTATTCTTTCTGCTAAAACGTTCGCTAAGCTACTGCCTTTAATGACGCAGCCCAGCATACATGCCCTACTCTCCCAGTCACCCTTGAGTCGTCTTGATTTTGAGCAGTCGAGTATTCAGTCTCCTGTCAGAGATATTGACTTATGAAGGGATGGTTGCTCGACACTAACGTGATCTCTGAGCTCCGGAAGCCTAATTGCAATCCTAATGTGAAGCAGTGGGCTGATAGTCAGCGACCACAGTCGTTTTATCTCAGTACGGTGACCATAGCAGAAATCCGTTTTGGCATTGAGCAGCTCAAAAATAATGATAATTTGCGGCAAGAGTTGCTCGAATGGCTAGAGGGTACTTTACGACCTTGGTTTACAGAGCGAATTTTGCCAGTGGATGAAGATGCAATCCTAGTTTGGCGGCAACTTGTGGAAGTAGGTCGGAAGCAGGGGTATACCTACGGACAGCCTGATTTGTTTATTGCGGCGAACTGACAAGTCAGCGCTTCGCTATCGCGCTCATTTACGATCTATGTGTCGTTACTCGAAATATCACTGATTTTGAGCGATCAGGTGCCTCAGTATTCAATCCCTTTGACGGCACTCTGGTCAATGATACGAACGTAAGTTCATTGTCCAACATTTGATATGGCTTCAGCACCGTGAAATCGTCGCAGTTTGAAGGAGAATCTTCTAAATCTTGACTGGCTAAACCTGTAACACTTAGCGTTTTCATGCGGATGCAGATCTGGCAGCCTGAGCTTTACTTCACAATCTAAAGCTTCTCTGCACCGAAGCAGAACTCGATAACATCGTCGTGACAACAGTCGCCAAGCAGGCTGGTGACAGCCTTAAACAAGTCGGACAGCGATACGAAATCGTCAGTGACAAAGCCAAGTTCGTCGTAGCAGAAGGCCAGAAACTCGTGGAGCGGACTGCACGCGGACGAGATAGGCATCTTTGCCCGCACAAAATATCTACTCTATGTCACAGCGACAAGAGCTAGAGATTTCACATACATCAGTTGATCTGGTCAACCTAGTCATTTTCTAGAAGACTTGGTTTAGCTAGATTTTCTTCGCTTAGAGATTTTCTGATTGCTGAGTAGATTCTGCTGATAAATCTCTATTGCCCGTAGGTGAGCCGCCGGATCGCTTCGATTGTGTAACCAGTCCCTGATCAAATCGAGATTGTAACGGACACAGCGGCTGTTGATTCGTACCCAATGCAAACCTTCAATCCACTCACCATTAAGCCGGTATTTTTTGAGCGTAGAGCTGCTGAGATTGAGGCACTTGGATGCCTGCCTTTTACTTGCGAAGTGAAGCATAGTGATAACGCTTGAATGATTTGGTTAGGTTGCAAGCGCAGACAGAGCTAGCTGTTCTCGATCTCGGAGCTTCGTAACGTGCTCCGCTGCTGAGACTGCACTTGCTTTTGCTGTTGAACGGTCTTTAGCACCGTAGAGCGCACGTACTGGCTCATTGGTGCTAAAGGCACGTTTCGTTGATGCACCTGGTATTGAAGGTAGGGGCTCTGATGCAGGATGCCGACGGTTTGTTTCGGCGAGTTGCCGACTTTAAGCGATAGAGAAGCAACCGCATCGTCGAGCTTGACAGCAGCCCAGTCATTCTCGGCAAAGCGCTGATAGAGCGTGTCGTAATCTAGATTGGCTTCGCCAGTAACGCGCTGGGCTAGTTCTAGATACTGCTGCCTCGCGGCTTTGCCTGATTCGTTACTCGGTTGCTTTGGTTCCAGACCCATGGAAGTTCGGCTCCTTACCTATGCAGCGATTTCAGAGCTGTCGAAGAGTCCACCGAGTAAGGCTTCCTCATCAAAGTCAACGCCCTCATCGTTGCTGGCTGCTGGTTTCGCAGCTGTGACGCTGGCAGCATTAGCTGTCTGAGCTGTAACGCTCTCAACGGCTGACGCAGGAATAGCACCACTGGCTACGAATTCTTGAACGACTGCCGTTGCAACTAACCGCATCTCTTGTTGAAGCTGTGCTGGATTCGCTGCGTTGATAGGCGCTTCGATACCAAAGGTCTCCCGGATGAGATCAATTTGCTGAGAGAGAGTTTCGATAGATGCTTGTGTGATCGCCTTCTTCTCCTCATCACTCACCCCATCCTTTTCCTGAAAGGCAAACGGCTGCCAAAAAGCCGAGATCGCATCCAAGCCCTTATGCTTGCCTTTGCGGCTAGGCAACTTGTCGCTCTTCAGCAAATACTTGAAAGTTTCCCCAATCGGCGTATCGCGGTCTGCATTGTAGGCAAACTGGATGCGCTGTCTATCACTGGTGCTGTCGGGAGAACGCTTACGAGCCATGATGAATGCGAGTGGAACTGAAGAGTGTTTACTGGAGTTAGCCGTCTGGTTTAGCCGTTTGGTTTATCGAGCCGCTACTTTGGTTAGTTTACCGATAAGACCTTGAAACAGGCCATAGCAGTCAGACATTCGTAACGGAATTGATGAATCCTGAACAGCTTCTGGTAGCTGACTAACCGCATCGGTTAGCTGTGGCTGCATCCTATCGGCATAGATGAGGCGGTCATCAAGTCCCAGCGAGCTGAAGTACTCGGTTAGCTCAGTCCAGAGGATACGAGAGCCACCGCCGCTGAGGATGATATCGACTGAACTATCGGTGAGCTGACCGAGTAGATTGTCTTGCAGGTAGATGCTGACGGCCTGCCAATAGGTTTGGCGAACGAAGCTGGCGTAGGCACCGAAGTCAAAGATGCCAGCTTGGGCCTGTGAGATTTGCTGAGATCTCCCGGTTGTGAGTGCCAGCATCAGCGGTGTGTAGTCTGCTGGCGGTACACCGGCTGAGCGAGTCGCTTTTTCAAAGGCGGGCCAGAAGCCAGGACCATCAGAATTGGAGCGACCGGCTCGGAGTGAGCCACTTTCAAAGCAAAGCACAGAAAGGTTGCGGTGGCCCATCATCAGGATCAGGGTTCGTCTGTGATGGATGGTCTTGCCAAGGCTCTCTAGCTGCCGCTTTCGATTGAGGTAGAGGCCAAAGCCTTCTGGGAAGAACTTGAGTGTGGGCTGGACTTGCTGCTGCCGTCCTCGACAGAGAAAAGAGCGATCGCAGATGTCGTTGAACTTTCTCGCAATCTGCTCATGCGTTCTAATTTCAGTCAGCGGCAAAGGAATCCAGATGACAGCCTGATACTGAGCAGGCAGATTCTCTAGTTCTGAGATCACACCCAGCGCAGCAGCAATTTTGAAAGCGGCCTTGTCAGACTTGTTGGCGCTGAGGCTAGTGGTATTGAGAAAGGCTTTAGCCGATTCTCCGACCAGAACAATTTCAGACTCCAAGTCTAACCAAGTGCTGTCTTGAGGACGGCCTTTCATGCCGATACTGGGCAAAGCGGCATCGCTCAGACCATCGGCGACGGCAGAATCCATCCAAATTGGCACAGTCTGTCCAGATTGAACGCGGTAGAAAAACTTGGAGGCTGAAGCACCGAGGTCTCCCGCCAGGTGAATGGTGGGCGGCGATACAGTCGTTTTGAGTGTAGTTCGAGTCATGGCGGTAAGAAAAACGCTACACCGCCATATTAGTAGGAGAATTGCTTTATTGGATGCTAATGGTTAATCAATATATACAATTAACCATTAGCGATTATTTTGGCATTTATTGGTTATATTAGGTAAGTAAGGCAAAAAACCGGCCACGATGCTACGCCCTTTTGGGGGCTTCGCCGGAAATGCCACACAGGACGCCAGGTTACTGGCAAAAAATCTCGTAAACCCCGCAGCGCAGTCGGTTTAAGGATTTTTCTCGTTTTAGCCATTTATTCGCCCGTTTCAGGGTAGTCCATTTTAGTAAAGGACAGAGAAAATATCGCCGAAGTCATTACCCGTCAGTTTTTCTCTAACTAAGCGATTGTATTCGTGGATGAAAGTCCAAATCGCACCGACATGGTTTTCTAGCTTCTTCGAAAAAGAAAGTGTTTTCCTCACTAATCGCGACACCCGTTGCCTAAGTGTGTTATTGAATCTCTCAATATAGCTTGTCAAACCACTGTCTTTGCCAACAGCCCGATGTCGCTTAGTCGGAATCACCGTCTCGCAGGCTTCCCAATAATCTGTGTAGACCACGGCACATTGCCTGTAGACACCTGGCAATGATTGCCACAATGCGATCACCGATTCTCTGGAACGGTCGCCAATATGGCAGCCAATCACTTCTCGGGTATCAGCATCAAGGGCTAGCCAAACCCACTGCTTGTTGCCTTTGTCATTGACAAATGACCACAACTCATCCATCTGCACTTTCAGCTTACCTTTCGCTTTTGGCATGACCACGGCTATCTTAGAGACCCACTCGTAACAGGCATTCGCATAGTTTTGCAACCAACTCTCCGAGACCCCTGTGGCTCTAGCGATGCCTGCTAACGGAATCTTCTCTAGCAGCAGCAAATCGACAAGTGCAAAGGTGTCTTTTTCTTTTGGCTTCCACTGTGGGTCTTCGACGTAGCTTGCTTCCCGTAGGGTACTGACGTTTACAGTCTCGGCACTTGTAGTTTTGCTTCCCACGGCGTGTCATGCCGTTCTTCGAGATATCGTGAGAACCGCAGGTTGGACAGGTCATCTCTGGCTTGGCTGGCATTGCGCACCTTCCTAGAGCAACAGACACTTCATATTTTTCTCTATCCTTTACACTAATGCATTACCCGTTTCAGAAGCGCGAATTGCTACGTTATCTGCAAGCAACCTTTCAGTTATCGAGGCATAACCTAATAAACGCTTATGAAAATGCACGTGCAGCTAAGTATGCCAATGTGTGCTTTTAGTAAAGATGACAATAAATACTTGATGATTACACTGAGTTTAGGCAAAATCATACAGATATAGTTCTAAGTGATACCACTAAACCAAGTATTAGCTCTTTGATTGCTGTTAAAGGGATATTAGCTAGTACCTGTGCCAGCTAGTTCAACTGTTGCTAGAGAATTAATGGAACTCTCGGCTCAGTGCGGCTAATGTACTTTAGGCACGACCTATCTCATGATTGGCTGTTGCCTTTGGTAAGCAAGTCCTTTTATCTGTTTCCTGAAGTAGTGAGAATTAGGAGTAACTTTTCATCTCTCTGCCTTTTAATCTATCTACCAGTAATATTCATGAGTCAGTTGATACTAATTCAATTGAATGCTCTCTGAACAAGTATCTTCTGTTTCAGCCGAGTTTTACGTGCGTTAAAATTTGTTCCCCTTCCTGAATTGTTGTTATTAAACTTAACTAGAGAAAATGAAGCCACAGAGTGTTGAAGTTATAGGTCTTCCCATCACTGCGCTTAGACTAAGTGAGCAGGTTGCTCTTATGGTTGAGTGGGGTAGGCAACGTCTGAGTAAGGTGGTTTGCGTCGCAAACGTGCATATGCTGATTGAGTCACAGCACGATAGTCACCTTAAAGGCATCTTGGATAAAGCGGATCTTGTGACGCCAGATGGTATGCCCTTAGTGTGGATGATGCGATCGCTAGGCGAAGAATCGCAAAATCGTGTTGCTGGTATGGATGTATTTGAGACAGCCTGTAAGCTTTGCCAAGAAGAGAAAGTTTCTATCTATTTAATAGGCTCCACCCAATCCGTTTTGGCTACTATGGAAGCCCGACTGCAAAAAGAATTTCCTAATCTTAAGGTTGCAGGATTAGAGTCTCCTCCTTTTCGTCCACTAACCAAGAAGGAAGATCAGGAAATTATTGAAAGGATTAACCGCAGCGGTGCAGGGATCACTTTTGTATCTCTAGGATGCCCGAAGCAGGAACGTTGGATGGCTGCACATCGAGGAGAACTAAGCTCTGTCATGGTTGGCGTGGGGGCTGTCTTTCCAGTTTATGCAGGTGTACAAAAGCGTGCACCAAAGTGGATTAGAGAACTTGGTTTGGAATGGCTCTATCGTCTGAGCCAAGAACCTCAACGATTGTTCGGTCGTTACGTCAAGACCATTCCACCCTTTATATACTTGGCAATGAAGCAGCTTAATGCTGCTAGGAAGCTACAGTGTCGGTCGATTTTTTCTAAAGGTCTAAGAAAGGGTTTCTAGTAAAGATACGATATAGCTCTAGATTTTTCTTTGCATATTAGTTGCGTGTATTGGTTTTTTTCGGAAATCAATTTTTTTGAGTATTTATCTGGCGCTTCACGGTTGTAGTTTTGCTTATGACAATTACTTGAGTGTCGTACATAACCCTTCATAAGCAATAGAACGCATCATAATTCAATTTTATGATTTATCTAAGTCAGCTTTATAGAGTGATCGCCTTTTCTCAACTCAACTAGCTTGATGGAAACGATAAGCTATCCACAAATCCCATGACGTCACGGCAAGTTTTTACTCACCTCAGTCTGTTTTGTAAGAAAAATCGTTACTTCGCTTCGGTTTGTACCCTATCGAGTATCGTTTGTGTCGTTCAGCTACCTATCCAAGCAGCAGAGCATAGAGCGCTACGCTTACCGGTATTAGATGCTCCAGCAAAGGTTTTATCATCAGGTAATTCTCTAGATACAACTGTGCCTTTAAGTGCTGTGCCTTTGAGCACATCGGTATCTCCGGATAATGAAGAAATCGTTCCTTCGAGAGGTGGTTTCCCTGCCGTAGAAAGCTATACACTGGGTGCTGGCGATGAGGTTCGAGTGGATATCTTTCAGCTTCCTGAATACAGTAGTGAGTATGAAGTTTTAATAGATGGTACTTTGAGCTTGCCAATAGTTGGTCAAGTTGCAATTGCCGGGCTAACGCTAGAGCAGGCCGAACAAGTTATTTCCCAAGCCTATGCTCAAAGGCTGCGTCGGCCTATTATTGAGATATTTTTGGTGACTCCTCGACCGCTGAGAGTCGGTATCGCAGGTGAAGTCGCCAGACCTGGAGAATATATTCTGGAGCGAGAAGGCACACAGTTTCCTTCTCTAGTCAATGCACTGGAAACAGCTGGTGGCATTACTCAGTCTGCTGATTTGAGACAGGTAGTCGTGCAGCGGCCTGACTCATCTGGCCGTGTTCAGACTTTTGTAGCCGATTTGTGGCAATTTCTAAATACAGGAGATTTGCAGTACAATCTGGCACTCAAAGACGGTGACACTGTCTATATACCAACTAGAACCGATTTCGATTTTGCTGAATCGCTACAGCTCTCAGCAGCTAGTTTTGCCGCTGCAGGCTCTCAGTCATTGAATATAGCGGTTGTGGGAGAGGTCCTCAGACCTGGACCGCATGTTGTGAGTGGTAGTTCGAGAAACAGCAATAATGGTACATCGGCAGGCTCAGGTAGGGCCAAGCAACCTACGATTAGCCAAGCCATTCAAACAGCTGGTGGCATCCAACCAGAAGCTGATTTACGCGAGGTAAAAATCTATCGCCGAACTCGTGACGGGGTACAGCAAGTTATTGATGTAAACCTCTGGGCACTGTTGACCGACGGAGACATCACCAAAGATGTTGCTCTACAAGAGGGAGATACTGTCTTTGTGCCTGAGGCAGAAACCCTGATTGCCAGTGAAGTCTCTGAAGCAGCTAGCGCTAGTTTTTCTCCAGACACGATTCGGATTAACGTTGTTGGGGAAGTGGCAGATCCCGGTGCCGTTGAGATACCACCTAACACGCCACTTAGTCAGGGTTTGCTAGCAGCAGGTGGATTTAACAACCGAGCTAGACAGGGTAGTGTCGAACTTATCAGACTCAATCCTAATGGAACCGCAACTCGCACTTCTATAGACGTTGATTTTGCGACAGGCCTTGATGAGGCAGAAAATCCGCTGCTGCGTAACAATGATGTCATCGTGGTGGGACGTTCAGGCATAGCGAGCTTCTCAGATACACTAGATAGCGTAGTAAGACCTCTAGGTCGAGCGTTCTCACTTTTCTCGATTCCCGCATCAATTTTTAACTTATTTAACTAGTATTAAATTTCATTTTCGACAATTTCATCAAGAAGCGTTCGTATTGCAGCCTACGAGCGCCCGAGTCATAAAAAGCACAAGAGTTACTAGCCATGCCTTCTGATAATCCATCAATACCGAGAGACCTCATCCAAGAGTCAGATCAAGAAGGCGGGCTGCAGTTGGGCCGAATCGTCAATGTGCTCAAACGCCATATATACCTGATTACTGGTATAACGGCCTTAACAACTGCAGCAGTAGCGGTTCGCGCTCTGACCGAAAAACCGCTCTATCGAGCTGGCTTCGAGCTGTTGACGCCGCCTGTAACCCTAGAGACTCAAATAATTTCAACAATTAATCCAGATGCTATAAGCAGTCAATCGGAGTCAGTCGGTGTCGGTCTATTAGACGAGACCAAGCTAAAAATACTGACGAGCCCTCGGGTAATGGAGCCAGCTGTAGAAGAACTTGAGAGAATCTATCCCGATATCAGCTACAACAATCTAAAGAGCAATCTTAGTATTACACCAAGTGATAGCGGCAAGACGTTGACCGTAGGGTATCAAAGTGATGACCCTAACAAGGTTGAAAAAGTTTTAGAAGTTATTCTGCAAACTTACCTTGACTATAGCTTAACGGATCGGCAAAGTGATATCGGCAGAGGAATTGATTTTGTAGAGGAGCAGCTACCTGCTGTAAGAGCACGTGTCGATTGGTTAGAATCAGAATTAGAGGCGCTGCGTCAGAACTCTAATTTGATTGACCCTTCAATGAAAGGTGAGCAGCTGTCGCAGCAACTGGCGCAATTCACCTCTGAGCATTTGAACTTACAGGTAGAAATAGCGCAAGCCACAGAGCTGTATAACGATTTACAGCAGGAGTTGAATCGAATAGACAACGAATATGCGTCAACTTCAGCTTTGGCACAAAGCAATCGCTATCAGTCTTTACTCGATCAGCTCCTAGCAGTTGACAGTCAGCTTGCTGATAGTTTGACCGTATACGTGCAGGATAGCCCAGAAATAGAAGTGATAGAAGATCTTAGGGCCAACCTAAAGCCGCTGTTAAGGCAGGAAGGGTTTCGGGTTCGAGAGCAACTTGCAAGTCGTATTCGTGAACTTAATACCCGAGAACAGGCTTTACGAGAGTCTATCGCAACATTAGACGGACAGATTCAAAACTTGTCTACTGTAGCTCGTAACTACAACTCTATTCAGAGAGACTTGGAGATTGCAGCGACTAATCTGAACGAATTTCTCACTAAGCGTGAGACTCTGCGAATTGAGGCTGCGCAACAGCAGACACCATGGGAAACGCTAACACCTCCTTCTAAACCACAGGCATTTTCTCAAATTGGTAAAAGCAGTCTTTTCCTATGTATACTCCTAGGCTTGCTGCTTGGTTCAGGTACGGCCTTGCTTGTTGACCGTATTACAGGCAAGATTTACACTGTCAAAGAACTGAAAGATTTGATAGGAGTCCCACTATTAGGAACAATTCCCTATAATTACTTATTGGAGGGCGATAGGGCTTTAATCCTACCGGACTATGAAGCTATCCGGCAAACCCTTTACCTAAACGAAAATGTCCGGCACCCAGATCTCACGATAGGCCCTTTTTTAGAAGCGTTTAAGCTTTTAGCTACGAATATTAGCCAAAGTGGCTCTCAAGATATAGCAAAGTCTTTTTCGGTTAGCTCTGCTGTTCAAAATGAAGGGAAGAGTACGATTAGCTTTTACTTAGCCCATGCTAGTGCATCTCTAGGCCAGCGAACATTACTGATTGATGCCGATCTGAGACACCCCACGCTTCATCGCTTGTGTAATCTCTCGAATGAGAAAGGGTTATCGGACTACGTTGCTGGCAATGCGTTGCTAGACGAGAGCTTGGTTAACTTGACAGTGGACGAGAATCTATTCTTCATGTCGGCTGGCTCTAAAACAATAGATCCGGCCAAGGCACTTTCTTCGAAGAAGATAGAGGCGCTTTATCAGAAAATCTATAAGACATTCGATGTAATTATTTTCGATACACCTCCTCTGCTGGGTTTTGTCGATAGCCTTATGGTTGCAAAAAAAACACAGGGGCTGCTTTTGACTGTGCGTCTAGGTGAAATTAAGTTTTCACAACTGCAAGAGGCTTTAGATAGACTGTGCACTGCGAAAGTCCCTACTATAGGAATAGTAGCTAATGGCTCGAGCGAAAAAGACGATACCTCATACACTTATAAACATTACTATAAAAGGCCCTTAGAAGAAGACAGCTCTGTGGTTTTTGCACCAGTCAGTAATTTGAGCAACGGCACAGGCGGTAAATAGCCACTACTTCTTTGTAAAGGATGCTGTTAAAAAACTATCCGGAAAATAGCAGGGGCTTTCGCCCAGTGATCAAACAAGCTGCAATCTATACAAATCATGGCGTTGTTGCAACAATATCAAAAAGGCAGCATATGCCTATCTCATCCTATCAGTGAGGATGTCATCTTGGTTTAGCAGACATATTACTCCGGCGGGGAAATAGAAGCGTTAGTCTAGAGTAGACCAACAATCCCAATTCCGGATGAGCAAAACAGACGGCAGAGGTCTTAGTATCGAGACCTACCCCTGTTAAGGTGAACGTTTGTTCTTCTTTTCTTTCAACAGTCTTGCAGTAGAAACATGAGGACGCTTCGGGTCAAACACAGCTTTTTGCTTGGCTTTTTTCGGGCCTGTCGGTGAAGACTTGAATCGCTTGAGGTCAATGGCAGTCGCCCAGTCTTTCAAAGCGAGTACAAAGTCATCAACTGGCATCAGGACAAAGGATTGCCAATTGGGAGCAGGCAAGGCAATCATCATGCCGCGAAAGGTGCCCTGCACCTCTTCGACTAAGTAGAAATCAGAGAGTCCGGCTTTCAATCTTGTCCACGCCATGCACTGCTTTGAGGGCTGCTTTGACAGTCGATAGCAGGTTAAAGGCGACGACAGCCAAGCGCTTCATCCTGACCTGAACGTATTTTCGCCCACTTTGCTGCGGATCACCAAAAGCTCGGAAGAGCCTAGACTGGCACTCTGGGCACTGCATAGATACGAAAAACCTCAATTCATACCTCTATTATGCAACACCGATTATCTTGAGTCATGGTGTATCTCATCTCTGGTACTTTTGCTTGTCCAGA
The DNA here is from genome assembly GCA_039111275.1 of Cyanobacteria bacterium P01_D01_bin.1. Taxonomy (GTDB): domain Bacteria; phylum Cyanobacteriota; class Cyanobacteriia; order Phormidesmidales; family Phormidesmidaceae; genus Phormidesmis. The sequence continues at coordinate 63,797 of JBCCOH010000004.1, forward strand.
AGGATACGCCTTTTTTTATCTCCTACGCTGTACACCAGAAATAGTTATAACTCTTAAGTTCCTTGTCACCTGTCAAGGATAAAAAGACTTCACACTTAGAAACAGCAGAGCGAATTAGCATGTTCTCAGTGCTTTTCTATTGCATCCGGATAACTTTGTAGAAATTTCAAATAAACACTTGCCTGATAACTTTTTCCAATACTTATCTTTTACATTGTTTGAGGATTGCAATCGCACATTTCCTTTACATGGAATTGAATTGAGTTAATATTGCATCAGTCAATGGCTGGCGATGCGTTGGACTGATTGCTGCTAGTAGTTGTGGTTGTTATCAGATGCAATCTATGAGGGTATGTTACGTTGGGGTGGTATAAACGTATCTGTCAAGGATTTTTGCTGCAGTTTGGCTTTCTTCTGTTCCTGTTTTTGTTCACACAAGTGGAGTCCTAGCTGGGTTAACGCTTGCTTCTATTGGCCTGTAGAGACTTCCAGGTAAACTACCGAAAACAAGACAGCAGTGACTTTCGTGTTTACACAGTCCCATAAGAACATGCTCGCCGGATGGTGTCGTCTATCTGAATCGCTGTACCTTGAGAGGGTACCAATGTAAGGCGAAAAACATCAGCCTACTTTCCTGTACCTATTATTCTGAGAATGCTTGCCAGATAAGAGGGTAACTAATTAACTCTGAAGACTTTGCACAACAGATTTTTTCGGCTTAAACGGATACCCTCTTGAGAGTATCGCTTTACTTTGCGTTACCGCGTAGGTGGTTTTTGACTTCCGAGTAGCTTTAATTAATGGTGCTTCCTTCTCAGCCATGTGGCTGTGACCCCTTAGCTTCTGCTTTTTATGTAGTGATGAAGCGTCACTATATGTATTGATTGGCTGGTAGGTTTGCCTAGATTGATATACAACTTCTGAGCCATGTATCGCATTGGGCTCTCTCAAGTAGCTACGTTTGCTTTATTTTACCCAGACCTTAAGGGACAAAAATTTAGGGTGTCTACTGGTTTCCCTCTTTATTTTGAATCGTACTTATTAGTGGAATACTAAAGAATGGATACACAAACTCATCAGGCGACAACATCTCATAGTGCATCTCCGTCTATATCTCACGATGTTGGATTCAGCGTCCATGGAAATGACCCAGCAAAAATGAGGGAACATATGGCGCTTCTGGACTTACTCCCTCATAGTGAGGCCACTCATGTTGCTGCTAACAGCGGTTCTTGGTTTGATCCTGATACATGGTTACCTAAGGAGGTACCCCCTGCGAATGCCAAGGTTTTGATTCCCTACGGAAAGACGGTCTCCTACGATGGTAAAAGCGATCAGACTATCAAGATTATTCGAGTCGATGGCAACCTAGAGTTCGCTACTAATAAGGATACTGAGCTCGTTGTCGATACTCTCATAACCGATACAAAGAGTAATCTTCAAATTGGGACAGAGGAAAACCCGATTCAGGCGGGTAACACTGCGCGAATAATTATCGATGGTAGTGAGCCGATTGACAAAGATTGGGATCCTACGCAGGTAAGCCGTGGCGTAGTTACCCACGGTCGAGTCAGAATTTTTGGACAGGAAAAAGACGATTTTGTCACGCTCGCGAAGGATGCTAAGGCGGGTGATAGTCAGCTAGTACTCAAAGCGCCTCCTGAGGGTTGGGAAGTTGGTGACAAACTTGTACTTGGCGGTACCGGTAGGAATGAAAATGGCTCTCATGCTGACAACTCCAAATTTCAAGATGAAGAGCTAACAATCACCTCTATCAAAGGCAATATTGTTGAGTTCACCAACGATGATGTTGATTCACCTTCAGAAAATAAAGTTCTCAGGTTCGATCACGTCCGTCCAGAAGGCTACGAGGATAAGCTTAATCTTTATGTTGCAAACACTACTCGTAACGTTTCGATTGAAACTGGAGACGCCGAGCAGGTGCCAATTCAGCAGCGCGGCCACACAATGTTTATGCACAATCCAGATGTGATTGTGCAAAATGCTGGCTTCTACAGCTTGGGTCGGACTGATAAGAGCAAGCTTATTGATGATGTAGGTACAAATAGAGATGGATCAGTGGGTCGAGGCACCAATGTGCGCTCTCGCTATGCCTTTCATTTCCACAAGACAGGTGTGGACGATCCAGACGGAAAAGCTGCTATTGCAAAGGGTAACGCAGTGGTAGATACGCCTGGTTGGGCGATGGTTCATCACGGTAGCAACGCGATACTTGAGGATAATGTCGTCTTTGACTTCTACGGGTCTGGTATTGTCTCAGAGGATGGAGACGAGCTCGGCGCTTGGCGCAATAATATCACCATCAAAGGCACAGGCATCAGCGATCTCCAGTCAAAAAACAATAGCTTTGGGTCTAACAAGCCAAGACTAAAGCGGTTTGATATGGGCTTTGGTGGTGAGGGCTACTGGGTTCAAGGTGCTGGCTTAGTCGAGATGGAAAACAACATTGCCATTAGTACCGGTACAGGTATCAATCTTTTTGGCGGTGGTGATGGTGGTGACGCCGCTAGACCTATAAACAAAATTCCAACCGAGAACTTGCCTGAGGCGCTGCGCGATATTGCGCCTGGCGAAGAAATGGTCAGTGTCACACAAGTACCATTGACTCAGTTTTCTGGATTTGAGAACTACAATTCGGATCAGGGAATTATTTTCTGGGCAAGAGTCAGAGACGATCGGGGCGATAATCTTCACGATGTTCGCACAACAGCAGAAGACTTCAAACTATGGAATATCGAAGATAAAGGTATTGATATTTGGTATAGCACCAAGATTGATTTCAAAGATGGTTTAGTGCTGGGAGATGCAAAGTCACCTCAGGGTAGTGGTATTACTGGCAATACCTTAGGTCAAGATCATTTGTATAGAAATATTCAGGTGGAAGGGTTTGATGCTGGATTCCGCGTGCCTAGAGAGGGGCCTGATGAAGGGGAAAGGTCTTTAGCCTCCCGACTAGAAGATAGCGTATTCAAAAATAACAGGCTAGATCTCACTAAGGAAAACAGTAAAGAGCTTGATCCGAATGACCGAGACACGCAGGTCTTTCCAGACTACTTCGAGATTGTGAATACAACATTTGATAGCGCTAGTGGTAATACTGCCCCCCAAGCTGCCTTTAGCTATCAGGATCTAGGTGGAAAGGGCATCGCATTTGATGCTGGCGCGTCCTTCGATACAGACGAAGCTAAGTCAAAGCAGCTCTCGAACAATGCGATCGCTAGCTATGGCTGGGACTTTGATAACGATGGTAGGATTGATGATTTTGGTAAACAAGCAAGACATTCTTTCTCTAGCGCTGGCACTCAAAAAGTAGGTCTTACTGTTTGGGACGAACAAGGTGCATCTAGTAAATCTGTAACCACCATCAACGTTGCAGACAGCGCATATCCAAATTTGCTTGAGAACGGAGACTTTAGTAAGCCTATTAATACGAAAGGGGGTAACTTCATCAATGACTTTACCGCTAATGAAGGCTGGATCACACGCAGTTGGGCTTACGATTCTAATTTAGATGGTGATGGTGCTGCCTATGTGAACGGTGCTACAGGCGGCGGTATTCTCTCACAGGTTTTACTAGATCAAAAGATTAGAAAGGGTGAACAGACACTGAGCTTTGACCTTAAGAACGTCGAAGGCAATGCTGACGAAAATAGTCTTAAGGTTAGCGTTTGGGGCATCAATGGCGAAAGAGGCATAGGTGCGCTTTCTATTAGAGGACCAGAAGCAAACGGCCAACTTCCCTTTTCTCGAGTGAAACTAGCAGACCAAACTGTCGGCGGTGTTAGCTTTGACTGGAAAACATTCAACTCGAATGTTGACTTTGGAGATGGCTATGAAACGGTTTTGGTACAAGTTGATGCTGATGGCATTAGCAATAGCAAGGACTTCATCGGAATTGATAATGTTTCTATATCAGGTGGCGGCGGATCGACTCCACCAGCAGATTCTGTTCCACCCACTACGCCTCCGCCTACGACACCTCCGTCTACTCCGCCTGCTCCGACACCACCAGCACCACCGGCACCCCCCTCTACTCCGCCCGCTCCTACACCGCCAGCACCGCCGACACCTCCCTCTACGCCCATAGCGCCCCCTAGCAGTTCTACAGGTTTGTCAATCCGCGTAGATGCTGAGGACATGGTTCGATCAAACTATCGGCTCGAACTATCCAATTTTTCTTCCTCCGGAAAATTTCTGAGCTTCAAGGGTCGAACACGTGATGAGAAGGGGACAGCATCCACTGAGTTTTCGGGAGAATCGGGAAGTTATGATGTGGTTGCCTCTTATGTTGACGAAAAAGATGGTGTGGCCTCTCTTTCTCTAGAACATAATGGAAATCAGCTTGATGCTTGGAAGCTTGATGCAAATTTGGGAAGTGCCGGCATCTCTAACAAGAATATTGTGCGTCGTACTGTTGCGGACGGTCTTGCAATTGAGAAAGGCGATACTTTTCAACTTTTGGGCGTTGAAAATGGCAACGAACATGCCCGCGTCGAATATCTAGAATTCATTCCTACAGACTCTATTCAGTCTCAAGTTTCTCAGGAGCCCGTCCAATCTGAGCCAAAGACCTTAATATCTCCCGCGTCATCTACTGAGACCTCTACCCCTAATGAACCTGTATCTCAACAGGTTAGTGGCTTAACAACTCCTGTAAGTCTGCCAATAGCAGAGAGTATCAACGACAGTAATTATATTTCTTCTGACATAACTATGGATCTTGCGAATGGATTTAGCCGTATTGCTATCAGTGCCGATGGCAACAGCTTCGACAGAGATGACTGGGCTGCCACTGCCGCCGCCTTAGCAATGATAGCTGAGGAAGGATTCCAAGATAAGTTAGTTCATCTAGACTTCAACAACAACCTGGGTAAAACGGGTTCAGTTGGAGAGTCTGAGATGCGCACTAGTGCATTAGAAGGTGGCAAACGCTTTGGATTCGATACATCTAAGTTCTACGATAATCAAAAGGACTTGACTGGCTCTATCGACAGCCTCAAACAAGCAATCAACGCTTCGTCCGCGAGCAACAGGTTAGCAATTGTAGCCGCTGGACCAATGGAGGTAATCTGGAGAGGATTGAAAAATTCAGATGCTTCTAAGCATAAGCACGTCACCTTGATTTCTCATTCTTCGTGGAATGCGAACTTCACTCTTGGGGAGAGTGTCCATAATTTAGACAGCATTCTTCGGGACTATCCTGGTGTAGAGTACACGAAAATCGCTGGTCAGAACGCTAGAAAAATTTTCAGTACAGAAAAGGACTTTGGACCCTGGCAGTGGCTAAAGCAGTCAGACGATCCTAACTTGAGATGGCTGTATAGCCGTATGGAAGCAACGGGCAAAGCAGATATCTCCGATGCTGGTATGGTGTACTACGTCCTCACTGGGGATGAAAGAGGAAGTTCTAGCAAGCTTCAAGCATATCTTGAAGGTGGTAGCGTTCCGGTTCCTGCTCCCGAGCCAGTTTCTGCTCCTGAACCAGTTGCTCAAAGTTCAGTTGATCCAATCGTAGATACCTCGCCCTCGACTGCTCCTGATTCTGTTGAACCCAAGCCACTTTCAACAACTGGCTCTGCGCTGCGTGTAGAGGCAGAGTCTATGTTGAGTATAGGCGTTCAGCAGATGGGTTTAACTAACTACCGTACTGAGTTAAGCTCTTTTGCCTCTGGTGGAAAGCTACTTAGTTTAAAAGGCGGCGCGCTTGATGAGATAGCTGAATCTGAACTAAACTTCACAGGCGCGTCTGGCAACTACAATGTTGTAGTGAGATATGTCGATGAGACAGATGGCGAAGCTCAATTCGAGTTCAAAAAGAACGGGAATGTTGTAAGTAGTTGGATTGCTGATCAAGATTTGGGCAGCGGTGGTATAAGTTCAGAAAATCTTGTCAGTCGCACCGTTTCCACAGATCTATCTATAAAGAAGGGTGATTCACTGAGCCTGAAGGGAATTGAGAACGGTAGAGAACATGCTCGAATCGACTATATTGAGTTTCAGCCCGTTGAACAGTCTTCTCCTGTGACTAGCTTGAGTGAGCAACCCTATACCGGCTCTGCTAAAGGCACTGGGTTGAAGGCAACCTACTTCGATGGTAGTGACTTCAATCGAAAAGTCTTGAGCCGTACAGATAAGACTGTGGACTTCGACTGGGGTAAAGGTGGCCCCGATGCGCTGCTAGGTTCTGACAATTTCTCCGTAAGATGGGAGGGCTATGTAGAAGCAGAGCATTCCGAAACTTACGATTTCTCAACGTACTCTGACGATGGCATTAGGCTTTGGGTCGATGACAAACTTATCATCGATAATTGGACTACTCATGCTCCTACTACGGATGTAGGCAGTATTGAGCTTGAGCAGGGTGAGAAGTACGCTATTCAGCTTGAGTATTTTGAAAATAAGGGCGGTGCAGTTTCGCAACTGCGCTGGTCGAGTAATAGTCAGACCACTGAGATAATTCCTCAAAGTCAGCTGTATAGCGCGATCGCACCCTCACCCGTCGGTAGCTTATAAAGTTGCTCGGTGCACCTTATTCGATGTCCATATCACTATCTAACAGAAGCGATATGGACATCGGCTTGACCGTTTCGCTAGTGAATGACTCTCATCACGTAGCTTAAGAATTGAAGAGCGTAAATAGTCCTTTGTAGTTATATGATTTCATGTGACAGATTAGGGCGATTGATCTTGAACTGAAGATTACTCTCCTAATGCCTCATCTCTTAACGCCCTTCTAATTTCTTCTTGCTCACGGTGCTCTTGCCAACGCAGTCCTAGTAGACAAGATACAGTTAGCATATGCCCTGGCTCTTCCATCTGGGTCAATATCAGACCAAAGCAAGCCGTCGAAAGCAGCATAAATCTACCAAGGTCATCAACGCATACCTGTGTCCAAACGAACGCCGCTAACGCTATATATATTGCTAGTCCAACAAAACCGGAGTCTCCCCAAATCCCGGCCCATGTAAACAAAGGAAAGTAGACGGTGGATTCTTGAGGAAGATAGCTGGTTCTTACTACCTGGAAGACCTCCGCAGAGGCTGGGTGAACAGTTCCGCCTAAGGGAAGAAGTAAGGTCTCGTAATCTCTAAAAACCCAACCGCCTAGTCGACTCACACTATGCCCCGGTCCTAATCCAAATAGCCAATTAAGCGGCGTTTCATAATGAGATGGAATAATGCGGAAAGCCGCGAACTTAGTCTGCGCGGCTAATCCATCCCATCCCCAGATAGATCGGTTTGTCCAGTTCTGATAGGGGGCTAGAAAAGGGGTGTTCAAATTTTGTAGAGCCCAGCTGAAGCCAATGATGAAGACGATTCCAGTCAAGGCATAGCTCAGTAGTTTGGTAGGGTTTTCTGTTTTAGTAAGTGCCATTAGTCCCCATCCAACAGCTAGAGCTAGAAACACCTGTTTAGAGTCTGAGACTTGTGTTTGATATAGTGCGCCTACAAGTGGTAGATACCTAGCCCACACAGATAGATGTTTAAAGTGACCCAAGAAGTAGACAGAGAAGTAAAGAGAGACGGTACAGGAAACATAGTTAGCGGCGCTGCCGCCACCGCCGCCAAAGACGCCAGTGATATTGTCCTGGATAGTCCCTCCTTGAGGTTTTGGGTAGATGCCAGCTGGAATGAGGATTGATTGTGCGATCGCCAGCAGAAAATTGAACAGCACAAATCCTAACAGCCAGTAGCGAAACCGCTGTAGCCTTTCTTGGCGAATCGGAACAGCAATTATTCCTGCCAATAGTAAAAACGGTTCAGCAGTAAATAGAAATTGAAGAACGATGTTGACAATTCCGGCGTTGTTCAGAAGAGTACTAGCTAAGTAGCAGGTAAATAGCGCTAACAGGTAGAGCAATAACGTACTGACGATGGCCCGCCGCTTGAAGTCGCGCGTTCGAGTCGTTATAAGTGCAATAGCGACGACTACAGGAATTACGCCAAAATGAGCGAAGTTGATGACCGAAGGGGCACCAAAAGAAGACAGCAACCGAGGGAAAAAAGCGGTCGCAAACCCTAGAAGAATTAACCTTGAATTATCGATTCCTTTCCTGGGCCGCTTTAGGATAAACTGCGATTGCTCCATATAGTCAAATCTTTAAACAGTGAGAAGGGTGTCTAATCAGTCGGTGTCAACGCTGTATAAAAGTTGAGCAACTGCTCAGCAACATGACTTTTTGAAAACTGCTTGTCAACCGATGAATCCTTTGTATGCGAAGATGCCATAGCTTCGCCTATAGCGGTTTCCAGTTTTTTAATAGGCTGATTTTCAAGATCAAAGAAAGTGCAGGCCGACGAGCCAACCTCCCGAAAAATAGGAATGTCTGAGCAAACGACTCTACATCCTGAAGCTAAAGCTTCCACCAGCGGTAGACAAAAGCCTTCTGTAGAAGATGGAATCACAAAAAGCTGACTGTTCTGATAGAGCCAGCACAGCTCACTATCGTCTAGCGCACTTAGAAAACGGACTTTGTCTTGCAAATGCAAGGTTCGTACTAAGGTCTCTAAATTATCGCTTTCTGGCCCAGTACTACCTACAATGACAAGCTGAGTTGTCTCGCTGATCTGCTTGGTTCTTAGGCGTGAACTATAAGCTTGAATTAGCCAATCTAGGTTCTTATTTTTTCGATGCTGTGCCACACTCATCAGAAAAGGAACTTGTGGGTCAGCTTCAAAGCTCTTCGGTATCCGTGGTGAGACATCAGAGAAGTCGACATAGTTGTAGACTACGCTTACTTTTTTCCGGCTGCTAATTCTATCAAAGTAATGTTCTAGAGCCGCTTTTGTCATCTGAGAAACGCAGCAAAGCCCGTCACTACCAGCAATACTTTGCTTTAGGAATAGCTTGTTAAAGGTGGCTCTTGCCTTGCCAAAGTTCTCCGGAAACTCGTAAGGGTATAAGTCGTGAATAGTCGAGACTACAGGCGCATCGAATCGACTCCTGATGAAAGGAAGCGGAAAAGACATATGGACAATATCGGGGCGAAGCGAATTAGCTAGCTTTGGTAGACCCAAGAGAAACCAGAAGTTCCTAGATAGTGAGCTGTTTTTGATGTCTACATATTGCAGGTTGATCTTCTCAGCATTCTTTGGCAACAGCGTACTGAAGTAGCTCTTTTGCCAGGCTCCCACTAGCAGCGTAACTTGATCAACACGCGCTGTGTCTATCAAGCAGTTAGCTAAGTTAGCCGCATGCCGACAGACACCTGTTGGCCGGAGCGGTCTGTGAAGAGCCGGAATTAAGATGTGCATCAGGAGGATACCAGGGTTTTATAAAGCTGACTGAGCCGCTGGCCGTTGACTTCCCAAGTGTAGTTTTCACTGACTAGCTTACGGCCTGCCGCGCCCATTTTCTGGCGCAGCGCTTTGTCATCAGCAAGCTGCGCGATCGCTACCGTCAGATCGTCAATAGCTTGTTCGGGGTTATGAGCTGCAATTTTAATACCCGTCTCAGATGTGACCTGAAAACCTGGACCGCCTAAATCTAAACAAAGGACAGGCCTGCCTGCGGCCATCGCCTCCATACAGACCCAGCCGCCCGAATCATGTAGGCTAGGATGAATCATCACATGGCACTGGGCGAGCTTTTCGAGCACCACATCTCGCGGGACACGACCCCAGAACTTTACCTTTTTCTCCACGCCTAATGCTTTTGCCATCTGACAAAGTGTATCCTCTTCAGGGCCATCACCCAGAATCCAATATTCAGCATTAGGCAAATCGGCTTTAGCAAAAGCTCGTATGCCTAAGTGAAACCCCTTCCAGTGAAGCAGCCGACCCATACTAATGAAACGAATCGTCTCTCCAGAAGGCACAGGCACCTTACCTAGCTGTTCTATCTCTGCTTGAGGAATCCCTGACTCAGGTAGAATCTGAACATGCTCAGCTCCCATTTTGTAAAGCTGCTTAGCAGTATCCTGGGTAGTCGCTCGTACAGCAGCGCTTCTCCTAGCAGTAAGCTTTACAAACGGATCCCATTCTCCGATTCCTCTCACAACGTTCCTAGCTGTTTCGTAGAGCCAAGCGCGCCGACTAAAATCCTTCCAGAAGGGTTTGGGTGCCGACTCTGCGCCGCCCACGGGTCCCCACACGAACGGAATGGGTAAAAAGGACAAAAAGCTGGGACTTGAGTACTTTACGAAGGTGACATGATGAGCCACATCGAATCCAATTTCGCGCTGTAGGCGACGGGCTACAAAGTAAGCCTGAATTTGCCAGAGATAGTAGTGAATCTGCATGGCCCCGTTAGAGCCTAGCCGCCAGCCGCCACCCCAAATGGGCAGCGTAAAGTATACAAAATGCAGATTGGGCATAGGATTTCTAGCAAGTTCAGCTTCAATCGCTTCTTTACTCTCGTCAGGGCGAGTGAGTACCCAAACTTCGTTGTATTTTGCTGCTTCGTAGACAACGTTCCACCCGACGCCCCGTTCAGAGCCTACGCCCGGTTCGCAAGAATAAGCGGAGATTAATATTTTCATAGAATAGTTACCAGCTACCAGTTGTCATCTTGTTCATATCCAAGCGCTATGAGTAAATCTCCGGCGACTTGCTTGAAGGCTTCTTTATGATTCTCGTTGAAGAAGGTTTTCCAACCACCTCGGCTCCCTTTTCCACCTTTCCGAAAGGTATGAGATTCAGATGGATTCATAGCGTGAGAACTAAACTGTGTTTTTACCTGCTCTGTTGGTAAGCTAATGTCTAGATAATCAAGGATCTGCTGAACAAGCGCCAGCCGAGTCTCTTCTGAGCCACCGCCTCGTTCGCCGACAAGATCTTCAAACTTCACTGCCAGTGTGTTTGGATCATCGATCCAACCGCGCCAGCGAGAGAAATCCTGACCAATATCCGGCTGCGAAACGTTTGACCCAAAGGGACTGCCCACAGGAACTCCCTTGATAGAACTCATCAGCTTTTCGTCGAATGAGGGCTGTAGGGCATAGATATGATGCAGAAATATTCTTTCCTCATGGCCGACCCACCGGGCATGAGACACTGCGACATCTCTAAGATCTCGGTAGATAAATAGGCGCTTACAATTGTGTTCTTCTAACACGTTGAGTACTTCGTCGCAGTACATTAAGTGAGACTTGATAATCGATTGATCTGGAGCTGATCCTATTTTCCAGCGGATGTGATTGCGAGTGTTCATGATGCCACATAGGGCCTGAACAGAAACTATATCGTCCCATTTATTGAGACCGGGAATGGAATGAAGGATTTGATATAACAAATGAGTCCCACTTTTGGGGTAGGAGTTGCAGAGCACCAGAGTTTTTTTTTCTCCACCGCTAAGTAGCTTGGCTCGGAGATATCTAGCCCTAAATGTCAGATCTCTCGCATGCAATCTAGCAACGTTATAAGTCTGATAGCTCATGACAATACTCTTTCCTTGATCGGAATGCTTTCGTATATGTTGGCGACCTGCTCGGCTGTCTTTTCCCAGGTGAAGGATGCGACTCTATCTAGACCCAGTTGGCGATAGCGATCGCATGTTGCTGGTTCTTTGTACAAACGCAGTATGCTCTCAACCATGCTGTCGATATCCATCGGGTCTACCAAGATAGCGGCCTTACCTGCCACTTCTGGCAAAGACGTCACGTTTGAGGTGACCACAGGAGTTCCACAGGCCATAGCTTCTAGAATAGTAAGGCCAAATCCTTCGTATGTAGAGGGGGCAATTAGTACGTGCGCCGCGTTGTAAATTTTGATCAGCGCAGATTGATCGGGCTTACCTAGATAACGTACGCAACCTGCTAGTCCGCTACTGGCGATGAACGTTTTCTGTTCACTGGTGAAGTCAGCGCCCGTCTTTAGAAAACCAATTGGGATACCCTTTTCTCTAAGCCTAACAGCAGCTTTGAGTGCGCTCAAAACGTTCTTGCGTAAATTGTTCGAGCCCACATTTAGCAGATAAAACGTATCTGACGAGAGCTTTTTCTCCTCTCGAAAGGCTTCGATTGTCAGTTCATCTAACTGTCGAAATACAGGCTCTACCGCGTTAGGAACCACCGTGACCTTCTCTGGTGGTACATCTAAATAGTTGACGATGTCTGTTTTAGTATGAGTCGATACACTCACTACTTGATCCGCTAATTCAATCCCCTTTACAGCCAGTTTCCACGCGGTCATACTGACTGCTGGTAGTAGCGCTTTACCTTTAAAGGTTTCAGGCTGTACCCAGTTGATCAAATCGTGGCAGGTGATAACAGTCGGCTTTTTCCAGTTGCGTAGCCAGTAGAGTAGATGGCCATCGCTATGATCGATGATATGGAACAGATCGACAGACTCCTGTTTAAGTCTAATAGGGTAGCGCCAGTAGCGTTCGTAGTATTTCTCTAAGCCCTGTTGAATAGCGCCTTTTTCGCCAGTCGCTAAATCGATTTTTGGTGTAAATTCAATAATTTCCCAATCTGGTCGAACCTTGTTTAATCCACGGACTAAGCCATCCGCATAGACATCCATGCTGAAGGAGAAGGTGGGAATGGTGCGTAGAATACCTATGCGCATTGTCTATATCTCTCAACGCTTGCCTGCCAAAGTTCGAGAAGCCGCGTTGCAATACGCTCGTGTGTATAGTACTGGTGGACTCGTTTGAGGCCGTGAGCTCTGGCCTGCTCGTGCCAGTTTGGATCGTGCTTCATGCGGCTCAAAATGCTAGACAGTCGCCTAGCGTCACCTTCTGGAAAGACATAGTCAGGATTGCCAATGACATTGGGAATCTCACCGCAGGTAGAGCCCACCACCGGTACGCCCATGCACATGGCCTCTATCAAAACATGACCAAACTGCTCTTTCCAGCTATCGCCAGTTTTTGAGGGCAGCGCTAAGACATCGAAAGTAGCGATTTCATTAGGCACTTTAGTTGGGGCTATCTTGCCATGCCAGATAACAAAGTCGTCAATGCCAAGTGCTTTAGCTTCTGCCTTAAGTTTGGCTTCATCGGGGCCAGATCCACACATAATCAGACGAACGTCATCTGTTTGTTGAGAGAGTTGTTGTACCGCTGAAAATAAAGTGTCGAGACCTTTCTCATAGGTAAAGCGACCCACATATCCGATACGGAACTGAGACTCGGAAGGCTTCTTAAGATTTGTCTGCGGTGCAAATAAAGCGGCATCTACGCCGATTTGAGGCATGATTTCTATTGTCCCTGTATAGCCCCATCTTTTGACCAGCTCCTCACCTTCTTGATTCCCAGGGATAACGACTTGAACGGTGTCTAGCACTGTCTGTCGGACCCACTTACGTAAGCTAGAGAGCTGACGATCCATGTTCTCCCAGCCAAAAATAGTCATCGGTAAATTAAAGAATTTAGCTGCGATCGCTAGCTGAAGAGCTGAGAGTGAGAAAACCTCTTGTTCTACATGCAAAATATCTGGCTTGAAGTCTTTGATGACACGCCAGATGCTCCATGGGCGATAGATATATGCTCCGACTCGACCGGAGAAGAAAATTTTAGCTGGGTAGACTGCGATACTGTGATATGGCCGCTCTAGAGTGAGCGACTTTTGCCAGCCTAGAGCCTGCCAGCTAGTGGGCACAAGAAGGCCAACGTCGGCTCTACCAGTCGCTGCGATCACATCCAATTTACCCTGATTTACGCCAGTTACATAGGCATGACTGACTACCAGCACCCGCAGCTTTGGGAGTTTACTCACTGCGTCATGCGCTCCCCTTAGCGCTTCTACTGCTGTCATTTCTGTAGCATCCATATAATTGTCCTGGTTCTATATAGTTGTCCTTTTCTGTAAGTTTGGTCATTCTGCCTGTCTCGCCGATAGAATTCACTAGCTGAGTTTTACCAGTAAGCTCAGCTAGTCACTGCTTTAAGTCGCTCAACAGCTTTTGAGATAGCTTTTGGCCGCAAGTGGGGTGCATAGAGCCAGGTGATAGCAGGCTCTGCCAAAAAAACAGGTAGCAGTCCTACCCATAGCGCCCACACTGTGTAGAAAACGCGCTTAGAATTACTAAACGAAGAGTATTTCCAGAGTGATCGCACGCACTGATAAGTCAACTCAGTTGAAGTGTCAGTCTCGATTGGATGGTTTTGAGGATCGAGCCGCAGCGAAATAATGCGAGACCACAACCGTCCAATTGAACGCTGTTCGATATCATCTGGCACATCGTATCCTATTGAAGTCGCCTTCTCTATCAGCAAGTTGCAGTTTTGCAAATCGTGGCGTACGAAGCGGCGAAATCTATCTCCAGATATTCTCGTCAATGCCCACTGATTGTTCCCATGAATGCGATAAGCGCCTAAGGATTCTTCAATAGCTTCTACCTGACCGTTGAATGGGACTAAAATACACAGGTAATCATCTGCCGTAAGCTTGTATTCGTCTGGGATTGGAAAAATATCTGCGATTGCCTGTCGACTAAGTGCATTACCACTCATCGGTGTTCTTTGATAGACACCCTTCTCTAATAGTGTTTTCCAAACTTCTCCACTAGCTAGGGGATCCTTACCTTGGGGATAGGAATAGCCCAGAGACTTCTGCTCACTATCTACTACCTCTAATCGGTAGTGAACCTTGGCTATCTTTGGTGTCCAGACTGCGATAATCCTCTCAGCAGCATAGGGGAATAGATAGTCGTCAGCGTCTAGAAAGATAACGATATCGCCTTTACTTACCTGCAATCCATTGTTGAGCGCCGCTGCCTGCTTGCCATTCTCTTGAAACAAAGCCGTAATGCGATCACCATAGCTCTCAATGACCTCGCGAGAGTTATCGGTTGAACCATCATCAACTACGATGACTTCTACTGTCTGATAAGTCTGTTCTAAAGCGCTATCAATCGCTACCGATAAAAAGCGACCGTAGTTGTAGTTGCTAATAATAATGCTGACACATAGCGGTGTATGACTTCCTCCAATGCTGGTCATGATAGATTACCTTCCTTAGGTAGCTTCGATACCGTCTCTATAAAGCGGCGGGCGGTGGGTGCTGGACTATAGTGCTCAATTGCCCACGCTTGACCTTGCTCAGCAATTGATTTTAGAAGATTTGGCTCTCGCTTGAGAGTACCAAGGGTTTGATCGATCACCTGCAAGTCAATTCCAATATAGTGTTGCCAGTTAGTCGGCATAACTGGTAGTAAAAACCCATAGGCGTCGAAATCGACGTGGAACGTGGCGGCGCCAGAGGCCAGAGATTCCCAAAGACGCCAGCTATCCCACTGTACAATTTGCTGAGTAGTAATACCTAGTTTCGCGATGAAGCGCTCTAGCAGTCGGCTGACATAAAGACTTTTATCCGCTGGCCAAGGGCTAACAAAATATCCACCAAAGCATGCGCAGGCCTGGGTATTTCCCATACGCTGGTAGTACTGCGAGTAGTGACGTTTACCCGTTTGATACCACAGTAGCTTCTGCGCTGGATCTGAGGGAATATCTAATAGCTGATCTATAGTAGAGTCAGTATCAATCAGAGTTGAGATAACCGGCAAAAAGGTCTTATAAATTTGCTTTCGGAGCGTATGAGCATTTTGCTTCATTCGAAAGTTAAACAGTACTTTGCGAGCCTTTTTCTGAAAGTTTACTTGATTTTCCGTACAAGCATTCAAGATTCGATTTGATAAGCCAAATGCCCAAGGCTTGACGTTGCTTGGATAACGCGAATCTTTGCAGTAGTGCGTCTTTAAGATCAAATCAAACTGCCGAAATTCCGGTAGATTGGAAAACGTTTTCAGTCCATCTTCTCGATCTAGATAAACGACTTTATACGACCGATTAGAATGAAAAAGCTCTTGGGGAAAAGACCGACCTCTCAGAAACCAAGGCAGGCTAACGACTACGATAGAACAATCGTCTGGCGTAATACTGGGGTCATGGTTAAATAGGTATGCTTCTGAATCAGCAGATAGACGCCAATAGTTGATATTTGCATAGAACTCTACACCTATCTCTTTAAGCCCTTCCGCAATACAGATCGCTAAGTGATGATAAGCTGCATTGTTGTGAGATTCGGGGTCGACACAGTAGAAAAAAACTTTCATACTAAAACGATAGGACAGATAATATAGGGGGTACGGAGAAAGCAGATTAAGCGAAGAGAAGGCTTGGTAAGTTTAATCGAGTAGGAAGCTAGTCCGGGCGCCACTTATCCGAACCGATCAGCTCAGCCATGCTGATAAGTCTCTATTTATTAAAGACTCCAAAGCGATGACATCTTCTTTATAAAGTTCAATTAATACTTGTCTGACATCATCAGATAGCTCTGGCTTAGGCTCATATAGGTAGCTTTTTATCTCTTGTACAACTGGTTCTATTATCGCTTCAGGTAATACATCTGTTACTATCTCTTTGATTTCTTTTCCTTTCTTTATTAGATCACCGACGAACTGATTTTTTGGGACCATAGAAACGTTTTTTGCGCTAAGATCTGGAACCTCAAAGGACGATTTTACCTCTAGGAACTCAAATATTTTCTGACAAACAGCGTTAGGGGCTTGCATGAAATCTGAAAATAAGTGGATTTGAATTTGCTCTTTGGGAAACAGATCATAGTAACGTTTTAGCTGCTCGTAGTAATATCCGCTTTGTGTGTAGAGCCAACCAGGTCTCCAGTTTGAAGAAGCTCTAATGGGCGACTGTACAATCGCCTCCTCAAACGAAACTGTTTCACAACCGTCTCTTAGCTGATAGCAATAGGCAGAAAATGCACGCTCTACAGGGTTGCGTAGAATAGCGATGAGTCTAGCATTAGGAATTCTGTCTCTGATTCGCTGAGGCGTTTTTGGATAGTACAAATATTCAGTAGTCGCTTCTCCAATGGCGCGCTCGATAGTCACCGACTCGAATAGATTCTGATACTCTTCTAGAGAAAAAGCCTCCTTCCGGGCGTTGTTTCTGAGAAGACCGTTGGTGTCTTTAGTATAGAATTCAGGAGAGAAAAACCGAGGCTCCTTCTCTTCGCTGATGTATATTTCTGGATGCTGAGTGAGATAGTGACATAAAGATGTAGTACCAGCTTTTGCCGCACCGATGATTAGGAAATTTGGGAGATTTAACATGATACATTCACTTCGCTGACTTAAATACTTTTCAGCTCTCTTTTCTTTTCAGCTCTCTTTTGAGTAAATAGACTATCTTAGAATACTGCCGCTATGTTAGTCCGGCGAATAAAAAGCTTTTGTGGTGCCCTCTACAGTAAGGCTGATACAGTAATTCTCCATCTGTCAAGACACTGGGTTAATAGAAGAGGGCGCTAGCCAAGCAGATAGATCCTCTCCGATCAGATTCTGTAGCTTGAGTATGTCTTCTCGATAGAGGCTCGCTAAAAGATGATAATTTTCATCAGTGATACGCGGCTTATCTTTCAAATTCCAACTCTGCAACTCTTTTGAAAGTCCCTTCCGTATGCCCTCTGGCACCACCGCCTTAAACGCAGAGCGCAGCCCACTCCTACGGTTTAGTGCACTATGAAGCAAACGATTTTTAGGTAAGCCAGAAATGTTTTTCTGCGTGAGGTCAGGCTCAAAATTTTCGTCAACCTTTAAATATGAAAAAATATCTTTGAGTAGACCCATAGGATCGCTAGCTAGCTGGTCGTATAAGTACACCTTGATATTTTTCTTCTCGAAGGAATCGAAATAAGGCTTAAGCTGTTCGTAGTAGAATCCTGCTTTAGTGTAGTGCCACAGATGAGCCCAGTTGTCACGAATTCTATCTTCTTCCGCTTTTAAGCTATCCTCGAAGCTCAGGGGTTCATAGCCTTCTCGTAGAAGATGCGTGTAGCAAGAAAAGGCACGATCAGCAGGATTCCTGAGAATCGCTATCAACTTTACACTTGGCAAGTAATGCTGGATTCGCTGTAGAGCTTTTGCGCTATACAGATAGAGTGGAGAGGTTTCTCCGATCGCTTTCTCACAAGATACCCCATCAAACAGAGCCAGATATTCTTCATAAGTTGTAATCGAAGTTGAATTGATAATATCTTTGTCCGGTCCGTTGAAGTTCAGCGTTTCTCCTTCTAAAGCGAAAAACCTGGGCTCCTTTACCGCTGTCATATAGATTTCAGGATGTTGATTCAGGTAGTAGTGCAAAGAGGTAGTACCTGCTTTAGCAGAGCCGATAATTAGAAAGTTAGGAAGTATCATAGGTTGGTTGCTCTATTATTAGACTCTCACTTCTTCTGGAACGACCTCAACAAAGCTGCCTGATTTCAGGATACAACCTTCCTCCAGCATATAGAGGCGATCACAGCTTTCGACTGTAGAGAGCCGATGCGCAATCATAATCAAGGTTTTCTTTCCGCTTAGGGCGCTAATAGCTCTAGATACAAGCTTCTCAGTCTCGTTATCTAATGCTGCTGTCGCCTCGTCTAGTACTAGGATCTCGCTTTCGCCATACAGTGCTCTAGCAATGCCGACTCGCTGTCGTTGTCCTCCAGAAAGTAATATGCCTCGTTCCCCTACCATAGTTTCCAACCCTTTGGGTAATTTCTCAACTACATCTGAGAGCTGAGCTAGTTTAATTGCCTCTTGTAGCTTTTCCCTATCAATTAGTGCATCTTCAACACCGAATGCAATGTTTCTAGCTAGCGTATCGTCTGTCAAATAGATGGTTTGAGGAATGTAACCCACGATGTTCTGCCAGCTTCTAATATCACTGTAGATAGATACTCCGTCTACCAAAATGTCTCCTTCCTGAGCGGTCAACAAGCCTAGAATAACGTCAACCAAAGTGGTTTTTCCTGCTCCAGATTTACCAATAAAGGCAATAGATTCTCCTTTGTTGAGCGTGAGAGAAATCTTGTTAAGTGAATATTTGTCTGTCTGAGGATACTTGTAAGAAATATTATCAATAGTGATACTGTGCTCAAACTCTAGTTTTCTAGAGCTTTCTTTAAGGAGTTGCGATCGCTCTGTAGTTATAGCTTGGGAAGATGAAGCTGACCGCTCCGATATGACTTCTAGCTGCTCAAGTTCCTTGAGATCGCTGTAAATTTGATTGATAGTGAAGCTAGAGTTTTTGAGAACGCTAAGACCAACGACTGTGTTGCTGATTGCCGGGAGTATCCTAATCGCAGCTAGCGCATAGACACCTAGTACCGGAATTAGCTCTTGTGTATTTCTGCCGGACATCAGAAAGATGACCACGACCCCAACTACGCACAAAATCATGAGAGACTCTACCATGAATCGAGGCATGATTTTAAAGGCAACAAAGCTGCTATGAGAGTCTTTTAGTCGCTGGGTTTGGGCCGAAATCTGTGACTCAAAATAGCTTTCACACCCGATAACCTTAGTCTCCTTTACGCTGCCAAAAGCATGATTAACGATTTTGATAATGCTCTCTTTACTCTGTCGAGTAGTACGGCCCCAGACTTGTACCTTCTCTTTGGATGCGTTGAAGATCGCGATTACAGGCAAGAAAATAACCAGGATGACGAGCATTGTCAACTGGCTGGTACTAAAGAGCAGAATGAAAATCGCCAACATAACAAAGAGGTTGGCAATTGATGTTAGTAGCGGATTGAGAATTCCAAGGGTAAAGGTATTGGCAACCTCGATAATCGTATCGATGATTGAAGAGCTGTTTTTCTTTGTGTGATAGATATAGGGCGCTTGCAGATATCCACCAATCATCTTATTGATGATCAGGCGCTGTTGTTCATCGCTGAACATGGCAATGTATGCTTGCGTATACCAAGCTACAAAGGACTTGAAACAGAAGACCAGAATAACAACAATGCCGAGAATGGCAATAAATGTAGATTCTTCGGTAACACCCGAAGCGCTGTAAATAGATTTGAGAAAATTTCGTTCGTGGAGAAGAGCAGGGTCTGTAGCTAGGCCTAGAAACGGTCCAATGATACCGATTCCAAATACCTCTAGGCATGAGGCTGCTATAAATTGCAGAATAGTCCGTAGCAATTCTATATTCTTAGCAGGCAAAATGTAGAGTAGACGCTTGATAATGTCCATTAGCTACAATCCTTAGAGAAGTTAACGCTTTCCTGTATTGACGATTCTATCTATTGAATAGTCTGCACTTAGTTTCTATCCTCCTCACGGTTTACTCATTCGCTTTGGTGGTTCGAAGAATACAAGACACTTTACTTGTAGACAAGTATTGTTGTCATAGTATTCCTCAACCTCACATCGTTCTGAGTCAACTATGAGACCGTTGTCGAAAGTTGTGTCCTGAGACACAGATGAGTCTCTATCATTCCCTTATGCCAATGACTGAAACGCTTCAGGAATAATTGACTCAATGCCGCCACTAACGACTTTAACATCTAGCAGTTGGGTAGACTGAGCAGTCAAATCCGGGATAATACCAGAGATTCTATTATCAGTTATCCCTAGTCCCACCACCTCTTGAGTCCCGATGAAGACTTGAGTGTCCGAGGTATCGAAGTTGACCCCCCCAATGATGAAGTTGCTGCCACCAACAGCCGGAGCCCGCCAAGGGAAAACATCATAGGCAGTAGGCGTAGTGGCATTAGGATCATTGGGCACAGCTACTGTCAGTAGATCGCCTTGAATATCGACACCGATAATAGCGCCGCCCATTCCGGTAACAACATCCAAACCCTCAGCTACCTTACTACCGTTGATATCATTGAGGTCAACAATACTGTCAACAGCAGTGCCATCCGCAGACAGATCAACGCTCCAGACGTCACCGTTGTACTCATGTGCGATTAGATTGCCTTTAAGCTGTCCTCCAAATGTGTTTGCTCTATATTCATCGATCCCGTTAGTAGAATTTTTCCCAAATATGCCAATAGGTTCAGTGAATACTCCAGGAATACTTTGTGAGTAAGGATTGTTGGTTCCATAGAAGACATTCTGCCGCGCGTCAGTCCTACCTCGATTTCGGTTCGGACTACCGTAATACGCGCCTTCTACCAAAAGATTGAGCTCATCGAACTGTTTTCCGCCTAGAGGTGCTTGTGTGTTCGCGCCTGTCGAAGACTCTCCTGCGTTGAAGTTTGCACCGTTGTCGGTGGAATATAGTTTGCCCTGTGTCGTCTGAACTAGATCAAAGGGGTTACGATTACCGCTGGTATATACAGAGACATCTACACCGGGAACCACATTGGCTGCGTATCCAAAGACCTGGCTGTCTGCAAGGTCAAACTGGGTGCCGTCTTCTCGTACAAAATCTGACAAAGTTAGATTATTTGCTTGTAAGTAGTCGTCTACGAATCCTGCTGGCAGAGTGTACTCAACGTTTCCGTTGAAATCGGGTTTAGTGATCTCTGCCTTTAGCACTGCAGCGGTGAATGACGCTTCATCAATACCGCCGATAGCTTCACTAACAATTCCCGCGTTTGTATTACCACCGACTGCGATATACAAATTTCCATCATTGTCGAACTCTAAACCGTTGATTCCGTGGTCGTGATTAGAGACTGGTAGCCCAGTAATTAAAGGAGTCAACGTTTCAAAGTTAGGGCCTTCTAAGATAGAAACTTGACCACTATAGGGTGAGAACTCCGTTACCGGAAAAGGCTTTCCACCATTTGCCTCTAGATGACTATGAGCAACATAGATCTTGGGCTCGGTATCAAAGGGATTAAACGCGATGCCTAAGATCTCATGGTTCTCTAACGGCTCAATCGTGTCGATTGTCTGACTTGATACAATGTTGTAATCGCCGTCAAACTCATAAGCGGCAATTTTTCCTCTAAGGGAGGTAACATACAATCGTCCATCAGGCCCCCAGGCAGCCCTAGTTGGCAGATTTATTGTAGGAATTGATTTCACTGTAAAGCTAATTGGCGAGACCTGGTCGTTGTCCGCAATAGTTGCTTCAATCTCAGGAATAGTCAGAGTCTGATAGAGCGGGTCGCTCGTGGTAATGCTGTGAGAGATACTAGCGGTGTGAATGCCCTCTGCTTGGGTATCATCCACCGCTTCAATAGTGACCGTTTGAGGATTAAACCAATTAGTGCTATCAAAGGTGACACTAGTTTTGTTTGTACTTAGCTGTCCGTTAACGGTGATATCGATAGTGACATCTGATGTAGGCTCAGTTGTCAAGACCACATCGTACGTATCAGTTTGGCCACCTTCGCTGACGTTGGTGCCATTGTTAGAAGGCTTGATAACGACTTCTGGCGTCGTGATTTGAATGATCTCAATACCTGCGATCGCAGCGCTCTGCAAGCTAGCAGTGAAGTCAAGATTGAAGGTGCCATCTTCAATGCTGATGATATCTCCAGGTGGTGCAAGTTCTTCCTCAAGCTGAAGAACACGAGAAGTATCCTTTCCATCTAGAAATGCATTCTTAGTCTTAGCAAAGATATCTAAATTCTCGAAGACTACCTCATCTTCAATCGAGACATCAAAGAGCCGCTTATCGTTGGTGTCGAACGTAAGTTCCGATAGGTGCAAATTAATTCGGTAGCTACCGTTAGTCACTGGAATAGCGTAGGAGAAATCACCGCCTAAACGCTGAGTTTGATAAAGTTCATCAAACCTGAAGTTGTCGTCTGCATTCGTAATGGGGCGACCTAGCGCAGAGAACAACTGTCCTCCAGAGAAGAACATATCTGATTGCCATAGGTTACCGTCTGGATCATAGATATCTCCTCCGCCAGCATTAATTCGAATAGTGCCATCAGCTGCATTGGGCGATACAACATTCACAACAAAGCTGGTAGACGCTACTGCCCCGCTGGTGTCTTCAGCTTCAATCGTAATTTCGCTTACACCGACCCCGGTAGCTTCGTAGTTGAGAGTTAACTCACCTGTGATGGGATTGATATTGATACCATCAAACAGCTCAGGGAAGGTGTTGCCAGTCACAGAGTAGGTCAGCTCCGTATCTGTATCTTGTACATCTTCAAAAGCGTTGAAGAGACTAATAACGGTATTGTCAGCACCTTCTGTCACTGTGATATCGGCAATGCCAGTAGTCGTCGGCGCTGTGTTCGCGCTAGGGTCACTGACAGTGACCGCGAAGGTAGCCGACGTAGAAAGCCCTTCCGGGTCTTCGGCCTCAACA
>JBCCOH010000005.1:0-83137 GCA_039111275.1 Cyanobacteria bacterium P01_D01_bin.1
ATCAGAAATCTCTCTTTAAACACGCCCGACGGCAAAAAGCAGCTTATCCGCGATCTATCTCTATCGCTGCCCGCTGGAGAAAGCCTGCTAATCATGGGACCTAGCGGCGTGGGAAAGAGTTCTCTGTTGCGGGCGATCGCAGGACTCTGGCCCATAGCACAAGGCACAATAACCTGTCCGAAACAAACCACATTCATCCCACAGCGCCCCTACCTTCCCCCCGGCAGTCTAAGGCATGTTCTTCTTTATCCCCTTACGAGTGAACATTCAGAAACACCGTCTATAGAAACAACAGATCTATCTTTTAAAACAATTACAACAGATCGAATCTACCAGGCGCTAAAGCAAGTAAACCTACCCAACTTACTCAATCATCCTCTGGAATCTCAGCTCACCCAAACGCTTTCTCTAGGCGAACAGCAGCGACTAGCCTTCGCTCGCATTCTCTTGCAATCTCCTCAGTACGCCATTCTAGATGAAGCGACTAGTGCCCTTGACTTAACCAACGAGATTCAAGTCTACCAACAGCTTAAGCACAACAACATAGTACCCATTAGCGTTGGCCACCGTCCCTCGCTTACGGCTCACCACCAGAACTTACTGACCCTGTATACTAATGGTGTCTGGCGTTACGAAGCTATTGGGGAACGGTTCAAAACGAGGTGACTTTTAGTGCGATCAGTTCATCTAATTACGCTGCGACTGTCACCTATCGCTATCGGTTCTGGGCAAGCTGAGACAACCATGAAAATTGAGTGTGTCGTAGGTACGTAGTACGTGTGACGCGCTGTAAGGTTGTGCCTCTAGAGCGCCGTTCCTCGATGCTATCAGCAGTCAAACCCATCGTTGTATTCGTACATGGTCTGCGGCGCTGACCGAGTGGTTGTCTCGAAGGCGTGCGCAGCAGGCGTAATTGCCCAGCCAAGTATAGCCAGTACCGTCGCCAAGCAGATAGGGATGAGACAAACAGCGACTCTACGCTTTGGGTGGGTTATCTTTGCAGCCCACCTGTAGTAGGTGACTGTAGCTAGAGAAATCATGCTGACGGCAGCTGCGATC
Source organism: Cyanobacteria bacterium P01_D01_bin.1 (assembly GCA_039111275.1). Lineage (GTDB taxonomy): Bacteria > Cyanobacteriota > Cyanobacteriia > Phormidesmidales > Phormidesmidaceae > Phormidesmis. The sequence goes on from JBCCOH010000005.1 coordinate 1,060, forward strand.
GCCTGAAAAAAGAGAACTATTGCAGCAGTAGTAGACTTGGCGTGTTTTCTGGACTTTCTTCTTAACATGACAGGCGATCGCTTGAATTATGGACAAACGTAGCTAGATTGAACCTTCGTTCTAAGTGTCATTACAGCGGCTATGCCAAAGATCAGTCACGAATACGAGCAGAGCACATTAAAGCATTATGCTTGGATGAAGCTGTAGCAAGCACAGCTTGGAAAAATACCCGCTGGCCCCTCACCCCAAACCCTCTCCCAAGTTTGGAAGAGAGGCTCCGGACTTGTGATTGACGAACCGGTAGTATTGGGCAGATTGTGTTTCCTGGGATAGAATTTTTTGATGAAAGTCTAGAGAACTACACAAAGTCAGCGCAGTGCTCTCTAGAAAAGGCGGTACTAATTGACTTCACCCAGACCGTCTAGCTTTCTGATATTGTTGCGGTTTGCGATTTGCCATCGTTCGGATTGATCATCATGCTGCCGTTCTGCTTGAGCTCGTCAGGTACATCTTTTAGCAGCAGCGTGTAGATCTCTGTAGGCATTTCGATGTTGTACTCTTGCAGCGCTTCTTTCACTTTTTGCGCCACGATTGAGGTTGTTTCTAGAAAGCCAGCACGATGAGAATCTACCCAAAAGCGAACTTCTAAGTTGACGGTACTGGCTGCTAGCTCGCTGACTAGAACTTCTGGTACAGGATCGGGTTGCACTTTCTCTAGAGACGAGATAGCTCTGACAATTACTCTTCTAGCTTCGATGATGTCTGCCTCGTAATCTATCCCTACAAAAACAGAACTGCGTAGGTATTTAGCAGCGGTGTTGTTGGTGATACTGGCGCTAAAGACTTCCTGATTTGGAATGTAGATCATCCGACCGTCGTAGGTTTTAATCGTGGTGGATCTCAGCTGGACCTGAGTAATTGTGCCTTCGTAGCCGTCGATGACGACCTGATCGCCAATGTGAAAAGGCCGCGCCGCTAGCAAGATTACGCCTGAGATATAGTTACTCAAAACATCTTTTAAGCTAAAACCAATGGCGACGCTGGTGAGCCCTAATGCGCCTAGCATGGTGGCAAAATCGATGCCCCATACGCCTAGGGCCACTACAGTGCCCGCTACCCAGACCGCCCCGTAGCCCAGTCTGCCGATCAAAATCTCTGTGCTGCGATCGCCCTCCGTCCGCTGTGCCCACTGAAAAGAGCTAAACCGCACACCCTTTGCCACTAGCCAAGTAAAAAATACAACAATTAAAACTCCAATCAGCGCAGGAATGCTGTTGATAGCATCTTCACCTAGCTGCCGAACTGTTGCATTTAGCCGCTGAACCACATCAATTGCCACTGGCGGCTTATCAAAACTCTGCTCTAACTTGTTACTCCAGTCCTCTATAACTGTATCCAAAGGCAGCCGCAGATCTTGCGCGTCTTGTTCGGTAACAGTCATAAGAACCCGGCCGTTTGCCTCTATATTAATCACGCTAGGATCATCAGAAGGTTCAGCAGTTACCGCTACCGCGCCTTCTGTTCGATCTAGCAAGCTAGCAATCCGTCGGCTAATGCCAGCTGCTCTTTGACTTGCAGAAATATCTTCCAAACTACCTACCTGAAAGACTGTCTGTCCTCGAACAATCACATCGGCAAAGTAGACACCGTCCTCGGGTGGAACTGTTGCTTCTTCTTGTGCCTCTTCTTGTGCTTCATTGGCTACCGCTTCAGTTTCGACGGTTGGTAGTGCACTATCTGTAGCCTCTTCTTGGGCTGTACCCGGGCCTGTCGATAGAACAACTATCAAAAGCACAGCGGTAAAGCAGACTCCCAAGCGCACCTTTCTCACAGTCTTACCCATCGACAATACAATCTAGACAGTAGCTACCTGTGTTCGTAGTGAGATTCTACGGATAGCTACCTGGTCTGTATAGCATCTGTTAGGTCGATATAGGCTCACCCCACCGAGTCAGGTTTGGATCGGCGGGGTCGGCGAGAGGGCATGATTCAGTCGCCATTTGAATCTTTTTGGCGACCACACAGCCACAGGCTGCGCAGATTCTTCGGTCGCTCCCGGCGAAAGCCTTGGTAATTTGATAGGGCATAGAGTTAGGCGGATCGGTTAGCTGATCGCAGCCCATACAGGCGGCTTTTCTCTGTTCAGCGATGACTGGCGCTGTCTTTTGGAAGCCAGAAGCGCCCCATCGCAGTAGAGCGACGCTACTTTTTTTGACTAGTGCCACGGTGGAGGTAACGGGTCTGGCGTTTCCTTCATTCTCGTCCGATGGCTGATCCATAGGCTCATAGGCCGAGTTGGTCGGATCGGTGAGGAGGCGATCGCGCCATTCAGGAAACTTGCGGACCGCGATTAGTTTCTCAGCAAATGCTGACTCGGCTAGGACTCGCAGAGTCACTGCTGTCGTCGCAGGTTCACCTAGTTCTAATAAATCGCCCAGTCGGTCTCTAGCCTCTCCAATCGTCTCGGCTTTGTAAGTTGGCTCTAGAAGCGTTTGAACAGATGAATGCATAGCTCATTCCCTATCTTGTCTGGTTTAAATTGTTCAGGCTGCTTTGGATTAATTCTGCTTTTGTTTCGCTCTAATTACGCCCAAAGGTCAGATTTTCTAAACTTTGGCCCGGCGGCAGGTCAATAAAGACCAGATCGCCTTCTTCTAGTCCTTCGATCACTTGAATGCGATCGCCCACTTGAGAGCCCAGCACTACAGGGATAAATTCTGCCCTGTCTGCCTCGTCTGGTACTAGCACCCCGGTTTCACCTGCTTGAGTAATCACAGAAACCGCCGGAATCACCAGCGCGTCTGCTAACCTGTCGCCAATGAAAGTAACTGTCGTATTCATATTAGAGCGCAGCTGCTCTAGGCCAGTCAAAAGCCGAACCTTTACCTGAAAAACGGTTACATTCTGTCTTTCAATTGCCTCTGGAGCAATCAGCGCTACTTCTCCATCAAATATCTCTTCTGGAAAAGCATCCGCCTGAATCTCTACTGCTTGTCCTACCTGGATTCTACTAATATCGGCCTCTGGTACCTCAGCGACGACCTCTAGTCCGCTGGCGATCGCTACAATCGCAGTAGAAGTTGCTGAGGTCACCTCCGAAGCTGTTGCTGTCGGTGTCACGAATGCGCCTTCCGAAGCAAACCGCTGAGTGACAATCCCCGCAAACGGCGCTCTAATTTCAGTATCGGCTAGCTGCGCCTGCATGCCCTGTAGCTGCCCTTCTGCGCGTAGTAGCCGGGCCTCGGCCTGAGCAATCGTTTCTGCATCGCTGCCATTTTGCTGGTCAATCAGTCGCTGCTCTGCTTCGTTTACCCTAGCGATTAGCTGCTCTACCGTCGCTGCTGCGCTTCGACTTTCGCTAATGTCTAGGTCTAAGGCACTTTGAGAAACTGCGCCTCGATCAAATAGGCTTTGAGTGCGATCGCGTTCCTCCTCTGCCAGCTCTAACCTGGCTTGAGCTTCCCTTAGCTGAGCTTGCGCGGCCGCTACTGCTGCTTCTGCCTGTTCAATATCTGTATCAGACGCACCGCCTAGCGCATCATCGAGCTGCGCTCTTGCCTCTGCAACATTTGCCCGATTTTGAATCATCTGCGCGTCTACCTGGTCGCTATCCATACGCGCAATCAGCTGATCTTTAGTAACTGAGTCGCCCTGCTCCACAAACAGCTCTTCCACAATTCCTGCCGAAGTTGGACTGACATTTACTGTCCGTACTGGCTCTACACTGCCACTAGCCGTAATTCTCTCCGTCAGATTGCTAGCAGCCACTGGAGTTGTCAGTGCCTCGATGTCGTAGTCGGGCCCACGACGCATGACAGAAAATGTAATAGCGCCTGCCCCTAGCAACCCAACTAGCCCTAGCCCAATTAGCCAGGGCAGCGGACGTTTGATCGGACCGATAAAAGGCAGACGCATAGATGCAGAGAAAACAGATCTCTCGAGTTGAGTGTCTCTACAGGATAGTGAATTTTAGCTTTTAGTGAGGGTGGCTGTGGGCTTCTACTTTCTCCTTGTTCTCTGGATGGTCGGGGTTTACATCGTGGCTGTGGTGGTCATGATCCTGGTTTTGATCATGACTGTGGCTGTGTGAATTATGACTGTGGCTGTGATGAGCGTGGCCGTGATGAGCGTGATCGTGCTGACCGTGGCTGTGATGGTCGTGGCTGTGGTGGCCGTGGCTGTGTGAATTATGGGTGTGATCGTGAGTATGCGCTGCGATCGCCTTTCTCAGTTCTGGATTTACTGCTAGCGGGGTTGATTCCAACAGATCTTGAATTTCAGAATCTGCCCAGTCTGCCACCATCTGTAGAAACTCAGGATGGTCGTTGACGCAGTCCATCTGTACGTAGGTCACCTGAGGATTCTTGCGACGCAAACTGTGAATAATATGGTCCACGTCCAACAGAGTCTCATGGTTCTCTGTCGCAAACCCAATCGGCATCATCACTAGAGCCGTTGCGCCTAAATCAATCACGTTTTGCCCTGCTACTGCCATGTTTGGCTGTGTCCAGTCGATCAGCGGCGTATCGTGGTTCATCCAGCCAATGGAGATTAGAGGGTATTTGCGAATCAGCTTTTCTCGAACAGCTTCGTAGAGCTTTTGGCTTTCGTCAATGCCAGAGGTAAAGCCCTTTGCCTTGTGAGGACAGCCGTGATTTAGCAAGATAATACCGGTTTGAGAAGGTAGGTGAGCGACTGCCAGCTCATTTTCAATTTTTTCTTCGACCAGATTCGCCAGCAGGTTGATGTAGCGCGCTTCGTTGTAGAAAGAGGGAATATAGCGAGTGCCTTTTAGCCAGTGTTCGCCGGTTCCTGCTAGCTTAGTCAGTGCATCGTTGACCTGTTCTACAGCGATCCCACTGGTGAAAATAGAATCTACGACTAGCAGGGGATAGATCAACAGTTTAGTGAAGCCTTCTGCCTTGACTGTCTCTAGCACCTGTTCTGGCAGGTGGGGTGCGCAGAAGTTGAATGCTTTGAAGACTTTGACGCGATCACCCCAGCGATTCTGCAAACACGTCTCGATTCCTTCTCTTTGACGCTCAAAGATGGCATTGTGAGGAGAGATAAAATTACCGTGCTGATGGCTCCACTCGTGCAGGTCGAAGACAGCAAGCAATTTGGCTAGAGGGGGGTAGATCCAAGTCGGTACAGGTGCAAACTTAGCGGTCAGCAGGTTGAGCGCTTGCTCGTTATAGTTAGCAAAGTCTTCGTAGCTTTCGACTTCGCCATACCCCATCAGCAGCACGGCTACCCGGTCATCGGTCTGTGCACCGTTGCCGGAGAGCTGCTGTTCTTGAGTGAAGGTCATATGTTCTGGATCCTTTGAGAAATATTTGAGGAATAATGGTCTTCTGTTTGAAGAAACTGCACTGTGGATAATTTCTTTTACAGACGATTTCTTCAGATCGTGTTTTTTGGCTATTCGTGGAGTTTTATCTTTCTATTATTATTGAGTCTCTTCATCCTAGCGACTAGATTTGTCTGTGCCACTCTACAAAGAGAAGAAAATCTATAGCTTATAGCCGTAGCGTCTGTGTACACAGCGTTACAAGACAAATCTTGATGCGACAATATGAAGAAAGTTTTCTAAGTGTGAATTAAGGTGTTTTCTAACGCTTCTATTGCATTAGGAAACGGGCGATGGATACTACCTCAGAAAACTCTCGTATCTGTTGTTTCTTGATTGCGAAATTTGTTGCATAAATTTACGCTGTGTGTCATTTCTCTTACTAATTACTCTTTCCGCTTACTCTTCCCATAATCGCCGTCGTCGCTTTCCAGCTAGTCGACGATGCGTATCTCTTAGCAGAGTAGGTATATCTAGCTGCTCGGGGCAGCGTGGCAAACAATCCCCACAGTCCGTACAGCGATCGCCCCGTCGCCCCGGAAACCAGTGCCCTGCATTTTCAAACATGCCATATCGATACTGACCAAACTGCTGCATGTCGTAGGCGACACTCAGATTGCGCAGTCGCAGCACTTCTGGAATGTTGATACTTTCAGGGCAAGGTAGGCAGGCATGACATTGAGAGCAGTGATCGCGTCCTAGCTCACTCTGCTGAGTCGCCTCCAACCGTTCAACTGCGTGCTGCTCCTCTGTACTCAGTGGACCATCCGAGTCCTTGATCTGTAGAGGCCAGCTCAACTCTTCTGGAATCGCGGGTCCAACGCTTAGCGTGGTGATGCGCGGATCGCTGAGCAGCCATCGATAGTTCAGCAGCAGTGGATCGAAGGGAGCGCAGAGCGTCTTCAGCTTTTCGGGCGGCGTGTAGAGTAGACCAGCCTTATCAGCAGGAGAAATGATAAAGATGCCCATGTTTCGTTGGTGGGCCTGGTTAATAGCGGGCCAGTTACGCTGAAAAAACAGGTTGTAGTGCAGGTTTATAAAGCTAAAGGCGTCGGTTGCGATCGCGCTCTGAATTACCGCTAACGGCGCATGAGTTGAGAATCCTACATGACGAATCAATCCTTCTTCTTGTAAAGCGGTGATCGCCTCTAGCATCCCCGTCCGTACGATATCTAGATGGGCCTGCGTATTAATTCCATGAACTGCCAGGCAGTCTAGGTAATCAATCCCTAACCGAGCCAAAGAAGATCTAACCGACTGCTCAACAGTCTCGCTTGCAGCAGTTGGCGTAATCTTACTAGTGATGGTAAGCGCAGTCCGATCAACTTGGCCCGTTGCCGTAATCATCTCTAGCGCCTGACCGATGTAGCGCTCGCTCTGACCATAGGCTGGAGCCGTTTCTATATGATTGATCCCCTGGTCAATCGCCGCCGAGACCACAGCGGCAGCAGCGGCAGCAGACTCGAAGCGCATCGTGCCTAAAGAAAAAATAGACAGCAGACGATTAGTCCTACCGAAAAGGCGATTACGCATGACTCTTAGCCAGCTTCCAGAGAGTCTTCTAAAGACTGTCTACTCTACACGGAGCGACCCCGCTCAGCAAAGTCCGCCGGACTAATATCAGAGACAAAGGCCCTAAACGCCTTTGATTCGGCCGCGTCTGCTGCTTGGTCCACCGGCATTGCCGCATCGAGGATAACTTCTTCCATCACCCAGATGGGTGCGTTTACTCTTAGGGCTACTGCGATCGCATCGCTAGGACGAGCATCAATTTCCTTTTTCTTTTTGCCCCGCCCTACCGTCATCACCGCGTAGAAAGTGCTATCTCTGAGCGAATGAATAACCACTCGCTGCAAATCGACATCCCAGGCACTCATCAGATTCACAATCAAATCATGAGTCATGGGTCTAGATGTCTTTTCACCCTCTAGTACAGAGCGAATCGTTCGAGACTGTTCAGCAGAGATAAAAATTGGTAGCTGCCGTCTTTGAGACGCATCACGTAACAAAATTACTGGATTTCGAGTGCCTCCATCAATGGCAATCCCCGCAACCGTCATCTCAATCATCGCTTAGTTCCTTAGGCTGGCCAGGTAAAACGTTTACTAAACTAAAAAGCAACTTTTATGTCCTTCTAGGCTAAAGCGATTTTTGTCAGAACTCAGCTAAAGATAAAAAAACTTTATCGAAACCATCAAAAAGTTGAGATCCTGATAGCGCTGCGTAATAACAATTACATGGCTTACGCTAGAGTGTAGCCACCGCCTCCCCATCCAAGAGTTCCGTCTAAAACTCCTGTCTAAAACTTCCGTCTAAAAGTCTGATCTAAAAAGTTCAGGCCAAAAGGTTAGATCAACCGGCTTCTAGCGAAAATTTTAGGGAAGGGCTATCTCTACTAGCTTATGTTTACAGGTTTAGTGCAAAGCATCGGTCAACTACAACACCTAAGTCAGTACCAGCTCAAAATCACCTGTCCCACAATCATGGATCCTGTTCTCACAGGAATTGAGCTCGGTGATAGCATCGCTGTTGACGGCGTTTGTCTAACAGTCGAGCAGATATTAACTAAAGGCTTCATTGCGGCAGCGTCCCCTGAAACTCTAGACAAGTCTACGCTCGGAAAAGTTTCTGAGAATGGCAAAGTCAACCTAGAGACTTCTCTACGAATGGGTAGCAAAATTGGTGGCCACTTCGTCACAGGCCACGTAGACGGCACAGGGCAGCTAGAAAAGGCTGAACAGACCGGCGACGCCTGGGAAATCTGCTTTCGAGGAATCAGTCCTAGGGTTGCTCGCTATATCGTGGCCAAAGGCAGCATTGCAGTCAATGGAATCAGCCTGACCGTGGCTGAGTGCAATGATTCTGGAGACTGGTTCCAGACAGCAGTGATTCCGGTCACCTACGCCGAGACAAATCTGCAATACCTTCAGCCCGGCGACTTAGTTAATTTAGAAGGCGACATCCTGGGTAAATACGTAGAGAAGTTTTCTCGATACGGCTCTTCTGATACTGGCGTTAATATAGAAAGCCTTGGCAGGGAGCAAAAAGATGCTAGAGATGAGTCCAGCGGCGATCCGTCTTTAGCGTTTTTAGCTGAACATGGCTATCTCTAGGGGCGTAGCATGCGTGACGCGCTGTAAGGTTGTGCCCCTAAAGATAGCCCTAGGGACAATAAAGAGTCTCTTTTGTCTCTCTTCCAGTCTCAGGATTTGTCCCATTGGCAATCTCGCACAGCTTGTCATTGTCTCTAGGATCTAGCAAAACATCCGTGAAATCTGCGCCTTCGATGTTGATCCCGCGGAAGTCAATATTGATGGCATAAGCGCCTTCTAGGACAGCGTCTTTGAGGTTCGCTCCTACCAGGCTAGCGCCGTCTAAAGTAGCGCCTCTAAGGTTTGCACCTTCTAAGTTTGCGCGGTTGAGCCGAGTCGTAAATAGCCGCACTAGCTCTAGGTTAGTATGACTCAAGTCGGCTTCGGTTAAATCCGCGCGAGTATAGTCGTTGCCAGTTAGATCTTGTCCTGAGAAATCCTGCTGACGAAGATTCATCCGGTCAAAGTTGTCAGCATAGGCAGGGCTACTACCCATCAGGACACTTGGTAAACCACCTATCAGAACGGCTGCTAGAACCAACATCAGCGTAGGTCTTAATAGAACGCGATTCAGTCTGTGTAGATAGGAGCGTATTTGTTGAATGATCAAACGCCAGAAGGACATGATAGTTTGTTGGTTTTTAGCCACTGCTAGCTGCAATCCTCTCAATGCTTACGACAAGAGGCGATCCAAGCTAAATAAATCCCCTCTCTAAATTAGATTTTACCTGACTAGCGAGCCTCGTCTATTTGTGCAGGCACTTTACCATTAGCTGCTTTGTCGCTAGCTATCTTTTCATTCACAGCGTTGCCGTTACCGAGCGTACGGCCGCCGCGTAGCCGCCGCGGTTTGCTAATTGGGTGAATAGAATGGAATTGATTGAAATCAATGATGCGCCGTCCTTTAGTAGGCGTTAGCAAGATATCGGCAAACCGATGGTTCCAATGGATATCTTCAGCTTGGAAAGTATGGCGAGCGTGAATAGTTTGGGCAAGGGTTTCGTCTAGTCCAGTCAGCGTTACGATAATTTCGGCGCGATCGCGTCTCAAACTATCTACCGTATCGCCATCTAGCAGCCCCCCTGGCAGAATCTGGTGCATCGCGGTCCAAGACAGACTGAAAACAGGGGTATGCGATCGCACTAAAGGCAGATCGTGAAAGCGTCGCATAAAATCACCCTCATCACTGTATTCATCGCGCACTAGCGTCACCCACAGCTGCGCTTCTAGAATGTAATTCTTCCGCTTATTCGCCGTCCGAAACATTAGCGTTGGCACCCCGTTAAAGGGTGCAATTACCGCCACATCGCTAAACAGTATGCGCGCTGTCGGCAGCGAAAAGCGAGCATACACCAGGCCCGTCGTCATCGCGATAAAAATAATGCCAACTAGTGATTCGATCACTACCAGCCAATGAGCGTACAAACTATTGGGATACATCGCTCCATAGCCAATAGAGGCCATAGTCTGCACGCTGAAAAAGAACAGCTCTAGCAGCTGCTCTGGCTCGCTGCCATCTACCCTAGCGACGCCATCACCTAAGCTATAAAGCAGGGCAAACAGCGCATTGACGAACAGATACAGAAAGCTAGTCAGGCCAATAAAAGAAGGCCAGGGCATCGTCAGCAATAGATGATAAATGTCCCCCCAGTAAGAATGCGGATCGCCGATGCGTTCAATTTCTGGGTAGGTGCTATTACCAACAAAGAACTTCTTTGAAGCACGACGAATCTGAGGCCGAAACATGGTCTCTCCTATGGCAGCTTTAGCAACTGTAGCGCAGCTATAGATTGGAATTGATGCAGAATGCGTTGAATGAGTGGTAATGTCTCATCAAAACTATTATGGAGAATTTTGTGTTGCCCATGAAGCAGCTCACCGTTTGCGCTTTAGGTTGGGGAGCCCTGAGCGTCGCACTTATTCATCTGCCCGCCTTGGCAGTTATGCAGCCTGCTAGTCGCACCGTAAGTACATCGAAAAGTACATCGAATACCCTGTTGAGTATCTCGTTAAACAGTGACCAGCTCAGTGCACAGCCCAGTTCACCGCTTAGTGCACAGCCCGGTGCCCAGCTTCTAGCTGTGGGACTTAGTCGTCGGACGCTGCGTCCTGGCGATACGGGTGCAGACGTTCGTTCCTTGCAGCTATATCTAGGCAGAAATGGTCTCTATCCTTTCGAGGTCGACGGTGTCTATGGTCAGGAGACAGCTAATGGTGTAGCGACCTATCAGAGGATCCGTGACCTTCCTGCAACGGGTATCGCTGATGAAGAAACACTGCGCGATATGGAGTTTGAGTTCCTGTTTGATAGGGCTGCTCCAGTGTCACCGCCTACAGCTGCTGCGCCTACTGGTTCTGGCTTATCAAACAATACGCTGGCGCCAGGCAGTACTGGCAATGACGTGGTTGCTTTGCAGCAGCGTCTGAACGAATTTGGAATTCCGGTGTTTGTAGATGGCATCTACGGGTTTGAAACGCAGCAAGGGGTTCGCACCTACCAGCGGGTGCAGGGATTGCCTGTGACTGGCAACGCCGACCGTGAGACCCTCTCAGACATGGGCTTTTCGGTTTCTGGTAGACCCAGCCTGCCATATATCTCAGCAGTGATTGCCGATGAGGCCGCACTCCCTGACGTGCAGAGATTTTTCCCAGAGGCTTACATCGACAGAACGCGCGGCGGACGCTTTATCAACATAGGTAGCTTTGACTCTCGCTCACCTGCGGAGGCCAGAGTCGATGCTGCTGCTGCCCGTGGATACAACACCAGGGTGATTTATCGTCGTCGAGGCTTCTTCCGCTAGGAGAGAACAGCTAGGAGAGAACAGCTTGGGCGTCTATCGCCAGTGCCCAGCCTAGTCTGACTAGTAACGCTAGTTGACTTGGTGTGATCGCCTTCAAATCCTGTCGAGTCAAATAGTCGTAGTACAGCTCTTGAACTCGATAGAGCGCCAGTCCTACATTCAGCTGCTGACCTAGATTGATCAGTCTCTCCAACCCTTCTATCGCGGCCTCTAGCTCGATATATTTTCCCAAGCTAGCAGTTTGCAGCGTTTGGTCAAGGCTCTGCTGAATAAGCCGTTCTAGAACAGGCTTGGCGCCTGGCAGCTTTAGCGCCGCCCTAAAGTGATGAGCCTCTGTAGCGATGCCTTCTAGCTCGGCGATCCGTCCGACAGTAATCTTTAGCAAATCACCCTCAGGCTCGGCAATATTTCGCTCCAGGGCGCGAATAACATCCAGCGCTCTTTGGCTCATCGTAATATCAGCAGCAACCTGCAAAGATTGAGGCACGGCAATGCCATCTTGGTGGAATGCCATCAGCACGCTGTAGTTTTCTCTATAGACCTGCTCATACAGCTGATCTAGTCGCTGTAGCGTTCCTTGGTTGAGCTGCTGCATAATCTGCTGCCGCTCTTCTTGGGAAAGGTCTTTGAGTGCATAGCTCTGGCTGAACTGCTGGTCAATCGCTAGAACGCTCTGAGCAATGCTGGCTGTACTAAATGCATCAACAACAGCTTTTTTGGCGCGCGCATAGCTACCTTTGTCGGGAAATACCTGGATTCCACACTGAAAATCCCAGCCGCCCAAATGCAGCACTGCAAACGAGATAGTCCGCGTTTCTTGGGTCGTTGCGGTCGTTATTTCAGTTCTGCCAACCGCTAGCGTCAGCGCGCCCAAAGGCTGCTGATAATAATCTTGCTTGCGCAGGGTGTAGCAGTAGAGCTGTTCTTCTTCTCTAACCGGATTAAACAGCGAGCCGATAGCGTAGCGCGTTACTATCTGCTCTAGTTTTGTCTGGCTAGGCTTGACCTGTTTTTGATAAACGCCTGCGCCGGTTTTGAAGTAGTCAACGTTGCTAGGGGCTTTGGCTAATCGCTCTACAAACCCCTCTTCTAGTACTTTGCCAGAGACCGCTTCTGCCAGCTCAATTGCCCTAGCCGCATAGCGTAAAATCTGCGTACCTTCTGGCCGCGAAATTTCATCAAAGAACCAGCCGCAGCTAGTGTACATCAGCATTGCGTGACGCTGCATTTCTAGTAAGCGCAATGCTTCTGTGCGCTCGGCGCTAGTCAGTGTATGGGACTGATGCTCTGAAAAGAACGCTTCAAGCGTCTGTGCTGAAGGACTGTTGAGCACTTTGATGTAGTCATTTCGAGCAGCCCAGGGATCGCGCAGCAGCGCGGTTGTGTTTTTTCCGTAGAGAATGATGAGATGGTCGCGCAGCCAGTCTAAAGCCTCACGTAGCGGCGCTCGCCACCGCTGGTGCCAGCCACCGCCACCGCCACAGCCGCAGTCTTTCTGCCAGCGGTCCACCCCATGTGAGCAGCTCCAGGCGGTGACTGGCTTTAGCTGCACCTCCCAGGTCGGCGAGCACATGCTCAAATAGTGGGCATAGCTGGTGACCTGCCAGCCCCGATTCGGCAGCTCGTCGATCACAGTATGAGCCAGGGTCTTCTCGGCCCCACCCCGGTGATGGCCAAAAGTTTCGCCGTCTGTGGCCACCGATATTAGCTGCGATCGCCTTTGAAATTTCTCTGCCTCTGTCCACTCGTCCACCTCACTATCAATATCAAACGCCCTCACCGCCTGGCCTAGCCGATCGGCAAATTCCTGAGAAGACCGCAGCGTGTCGTCAAATCCCATATCGCCGGAAACAGGACCGTCGTAGAAAAAGATGTCTATGTAGTTGCGCCCGTTCGACTGAGTTGGGACAAAGCAGCGATAGGGCTGAGTCGGGTCGATATCGCCTACTTCTACGCTTTGCCACTCATCAAAACCATAATTTAGTCCAAAGCGCCGACAGCGAGCAGCCTGCGAAGGCGCTAAAACGATAAACCGGATGCCCTCATCGACTAGGACCGCCAGCGTCTCGTTATCTACAGCGGTCTCGGCTAGCCACATACCTTCGGGATCGCGCTTGAATCGATGCTGAAAGTCAGCGATGCCCCAACGAACCTGCGTGACTTTATCGCGGGGGTTTGCCAGTGGCAAGATAATGTGATTGTAGACCTGGGCGATCGCATTGCCGTGGCCAGAATTGCGATCACAGCTCAGCTTATCCGCTGCTAAAATTCGCCTATACGTCTCCAAATCATGGCGCTCTAGCCAGCTCATCAGTGTTGGGCCAATATTGAAGCTGATATGCTCGTAATTGTTGACAATGCGGGTTACCTCACCGTTACCATTCAGAACCCTGGCAAAAGCATTAGGCCGATAGGATTCATGCAAGATTCGCTCATTCCAGTCGTGGAAAGGCGATGCACTTGGCTGCTTATCTACAACGCCGCGAGAGGGATCCTCACGCGGCGGCTGATAAAAATGGCCATGAATGCAAACATATACCCCAGTAGCGATCCCGGACGGGTTAACAGAACCGAATGCAGGTACATGCTCTACAGCAGAAACTGACTGAGACTGGCTCATAAATTTCTTGAATGATTTTTTCTAGAGAGCTGAAATAAAGAGAATAGAAGAATTTAACTCGAATGCTTTGCTGACGTCGTTGGGCTGTTGCCGTTGAGATAGCCTATGTGCCTGCAAAACGCCCTTGAAACGCCTACGAGAGGATAGTGTAACCGTATCTCTAGATAACGGCACTGAAAGTTCACATAAAATTCTGTTCTTTCTCCTATTGTCTTTAGATCTTTGACTTCTTAGATTTGGGGATCGTTGATGGAGAAAAGGTCACAGTCTCAGCTTTTGCTGACGAACTTATAATGAATGTATTAGCCCCACTTTTGCCTTGACCTATGTCTCAGTCCGAGTTGCCTGCGATCTCACAGCCCGATCTCGACAGCCTTTCCGCGCAGCTAGAGGCAGATAGCTTAGTAGATCGCAAGCTAGCGTTAGCTGCACTGCGTGAAGTTCCACCAGAGCAGGCAGTGCCTTTGATCAAAAAGGTACTAGATGATAAAAACGAGCAGGTTCGCTCTATGGCGATATTTGCACTTGGGCTGAAGCCGACGAGTGAGTGCTACGGTCTGCTAGTTGATATTTTAGAAGGCGATCCCGACTATGGCATTAGAGCAGATGCAGCGGGGGCTCTAGGCTATCTAGAAGATCCTAGAGCTTTTGATCCCCTAGTCCGTGCTTTTTACGAAGACGTGGATTGGCTGGTTCGCTTTAGCGCAGCTGTTTCTTTGGGCAATCTCAAAAATCCGAAGGCGCACGATGTGCTGGTGGCAGCTCTGGATAGTCCAGAAGTAGTGATTCAGCAGGCTGCGATCGCCGCTCTAGGCGAAATCCGCGATACCAAAGCCGTTGATAACATCCTCAACTTTGCCCAAGCCGAAGACTGGCTAGTCCGACAGCGGCTTGCCGAAGCCCTCGGCAACCTGCCCACTCCCAAAAGCCTCGCTGCCCTCCGCTACTTAGCCAAAGACGACCATTCCCAAGTTTCAGAAGCCGCCCGCATTTCGCTAGAACGTTTAGAGAAAGCGATGCCTGAGGCTGATTCATAATAGAGCTAGTTACAACAGTTGCCGTCTACAGGCTCACGGCACTCTCTGGAGACTTTCTATAGCAAAGCGAACGCATCCGCGCTTTGCTATAACTCGACAGAAGCTATAGTAGCTGGTCAGTACAAAAAGAACTCTATAGCCTCAAATTACTGAGCTATAGAGTTCTTTTTCGTTAACTGAAAATAACCTTGCAAGGCTTCTATTCAGTCCACTCGGTGTGGAATACGCCTTCTTTGTCTGTGCGCTGATAGGTGTGGGCGCCAAAGTAGTCGCGCTGTGCCTGAGTTAGGTTTTGAGGCAGACGGCCCCGGCGGTAGCTGTCGAAATAGTCTAGCGATGCGCTAAAGGCAGGGACGGGAATACCAATCTTGGCGGCGGTGGCGATAACTTCGCGCCAAGCTTCCTGTCGGTCTAGGATGGTTTGCTTAAACTCTGGGGCTAGCAGCAGGTTAGGCAGCTTGGCATCCTGATCATAGGCAGCTTTAATCTTGTTGAGGAATGCGGCGCGGATGATGCAGCCCCCTTTCCAGATGCGGGCAGTTTCTCCTAGGTTGAGATCGTAGCCGTTGAGCGCAGAGGCTTTGCTGAGCAGATCCATGCCCTGCGCATAGGAGCAGATCTTGGAGCAGTACAAGGCGTCTCTAATCTTGTTGACAAATGCTTTCTTATCGCCGTCAAAGCTGGCGGTCGGCCCAGTAAGCTGCTCTTCTGCAATTAGGCGCTCTTCTTTGGCTGCGGACATAATGCGAGCGTTTACAGCGGCGGTGATTGTCGGAATGCTGACACCGATTTCTAGGGCGCTCATTACAGTCCAGCGGCCTGTGCCCTTTTGGCCTGCTTTGTCCATGATCAGCTCGACTAGCGGCTTGCCAGTGTCCTCGTCCATTTTGGTGAAAATGTCAGCCGTGATTTCGATGAGGAAAGAATCTAGCTCTTCTGTTTTATTCCACTCGGCAAAGATTTCGTGTAGCTCTTTGTGACCTAGACCAAGAGTATTTTTTAGCAGGTCGTAGGCTTCTGCAATCAGCTGCATATCGCCGTATTCGATGCCGTTGTGGACCATTTTGACGAAGTGGCCAGAGCCGCCCTGTCCGATGTAGGTAACGCAGGGGCCATCGTCTACTTGAGCGGCGATCTTGGTAACGATGGGCTCGATGGAATCATAGGCGGCTTTGCTGCCACCGGGCATGAGGCTAGGACCGTTGAGGGCGCCTTCTTCGCCGCCGCTGACGCCCATACCGATGAAGTTGAACCCGGCGGATTCGAGGTCTTTGACTCGGCGCTCGGTGTCTTCGTATAGAGAGTTGCCACCGTCGATGATCATATCGTCGGGATCGAGCAGCGGCTTGAGGCTGTCGATTACCATATCAACGGGCTTGCCTGCCTGCACCATCAGCAGAATCCGGCGGGGTCTTTCTAGCGCGCCGACAAATTCTTCTAGTGAGAAGGTGGGAACGACGTTTTTGCCGCCTGCTCGATTTTCCATAAAGGCGTCGGTTTTCGACCGGGAGCGATTGTAAACCGCGATCGGAAAGCCGTTGCGTTCTACGTTGAGCGCAATATTTTCGCCCATGACCGCGAGGCCAATCACACCAAAACTCTGTGCCATAAAATTTTCCTAGGATTATCCATGTCTTGCAGCTCTAAGACTTTAAACAACGCTGTCAACTTTTTCCATTAAGGAGAGAGAAAATTTTGGTGAGAGTACGGAACCTTCACTCTTTTGACAGATTTAGGGTGAGTATTACTACCTAGCAACCGGATGAACTGCTTGATTTGGAAAGAGTTCTGTCAGGGCTTGCTGACGTTGGGGCGGGGTACCTTCGCTGCTGAGGTTCCATAGGGTTTCGTAGAAGAAGAATGAGACACCTGCGTAGCCGCGATCGCGCACTGCTTCCACCTGCTCTTCAATCACCGCCATCGGCACCGATCGCGCTCTGAGCCCACTCAACACCCCTACAGCCGTCGGCATATGATCGCGAGCAAACTCAGCTGCATCCTGACCCATTTCCCAGACAAACCGTCCTAGATCAGTGCGATACAGCTGAATGATTAACTCCTCCACATAGCCCCGTTTTACCCAAGTGTCCCAGTCCTGTAGATAGTATTCGTAGGCAAACGCATGTGGATTGGGCGATACAGACATTACCGCCCGAGGTCGATGCGTCTTGACAGCGGTGAAAACCTGACCCATGAAATCGGTGATCTTGTCGGCTCGCCAGCGGGTCCACTCCGGGTCTTTGGCATCGAGCGGTGGACTCTCTCCGTTGTGTTCTTGCTGGTAGAGATTGATGGTGTAGGGGTCGTAGCCATAGGCAAACGGTAGGCCCATATGATCGTCTACCTGGAAGCCGTCAATATTGTAGTTGGCGGATAGTTCAGAGATTAGCTGCAAGAGAAAGGACTGAACTTCTGGGTGGAAGGGATTGAGCCAAACGCGATCGTGAGCGCCTTCTGGGGTGGTGAGGGTGCCGTCTGCTTTCTGGGTGAGCCAGTCGGGATGGCGGCTGGCTAGCTCAGAATCAGAAGGGGCCATAAAGCCGAATTCAAACCAGGGGATCACTTTGAGATTGCGGCTGTGAGCTAGCTCGATGGTCTCTAGAAGCATGTCGCGATCGCCTTGCGCGGCCTCTAACGCAAACTTTCGCCCCGTCTTGTCTAGATCTGGGTAGAGCCCTTGCTTATAGCCAATCGTCCGCTCCGCCACGCTGCTGGGAAATAGTGTCGTTCCCCAGTTCCAAACCGTTGGATAAACTACGTTGAAGTTGAGATCAGATAGGGTATCCAGCGCCTGTTCTAAAGCAGCGCGGGAGAACAGAACGTCGCTGTCGATGTTGGTCATCCAGACACCGCGCAGCTCTTTGACGGGTGCGGCTGCGGTTGGCAGCGTGGCTGGGGTGATGGTGCGATCGCCCGGAATCGTTGCTAGCGTATTGGGTTCAAGGCTAGCCCTACACAAGAAAGCAGCGCCGTCCACCAGCGCTAGACTACGACGAGGCAGCAGTTGAGCGCCATCACTGCCAGAGCGAAGCTGACGCTCCAAAGCTGATCCCTTTCTATCGACAACATAGCCAGCCGCCAGCGCTGCTGCCACACCTTCTTTCGTACTGCGCGGAATCAAGACAGCATCTTCAAACGTTTCAGATAGGAGCTGATTGGCACGGGCCTGGTAGGGCGTTGCCGAACCCGAGGTGAGAATAGCAAGCGCCTGAGCACGACTGACGGATTGTCTAGGCCGAACGCTTGTGCCGAGTGCCGACATCAGCAACGCCTCTGCCTCAGAATCCGCTTCAAACGTCAGACCCAGATACTCATTATTCGCCGCAAATACGCCAGGGAACGCTTTTAGCACAGCGGTAGCGAACTCTACCTGAGTAACAGCGCTAACAGGATAGCGGCTTTCCAAAAGGCTCGAATCAAAGATCCCTTTGCGCGTGAGCGAAGTCATACAGGGTTCGGCCCAGTGTCCAGTCCAGTAGCGAGAAGCCTTGGCAGACGCTGCTTGACTTTGGTTGGAGGGGCTTTGGCCGATAATACCTAGTAGCACTGCGCAGACCACACCAGTCAGAAAAGCCAAGCCAATCTGTTTTAATCTGAAGAAGCGTTTTGGCGTCCGTTTTGAGTCTGTTGATGCCGCGATGTGCCTCATAATTAAACTAGCCTCCACTGATTTTGGCCTGGTAGCCTTTCTCTATTAGTAGTGAGAGCAGCTTGGGTGCGTGCTCTCCTTGAATTTCGATTGTGTCCTCTTTGACTGTACCGCCCGAACCGCAGCTAGCTTTCAGGCTTTTAGCCAGTGTGGCGAGTGTCTTGGCATTGTGAACGAAGCCACTGGCGATGGTGACGCTCTTCCCTTTGCGACCTTTGCGCGAGATCTGAACGCGAATGTTTTGCTGATTGGGGGGAAGATCGGGTTCGGGGCGAGCGGTCGCCTCTGTCGCGCCAAACTCCGAATATACTTTTCGGTCGGTTGCCTTATTTTTATTACTTTTTTGTTTTGCCATGGTCAGCGTATTGGGTTCAGCGTGATTGATTTCCTCTCGAAAGGGGGATCGCCATTGGGATGGAGTCTAGTAAATTTACATGAAAAGCGGTCTTCGCGCCTCCTTGTGCATCCCCATGCTTCCTTTTGAGCTGAAAGCCTTGGTATCCGCACCGCTAGATCAATTTTGTTAGCTGGAGACGTTTGTTTTGGTTCCTATTCGTGACGATAATCCCATCACTACGACGCCGTATGTCACCTACGGATTTATCGCGCTCAATGTGTTGGTATTTCTATACGAAGCTTCGCTGAGCGGACCTAATCTTGAGGCATTGTTCAATACTTTTGCTGTTGTTCCACGAGATCTAAGCGCTAGCTTCAATACGGGATTTGGCGCGCCGCATGTAACAGAGTGGGGGACGCTGCTGAGCGCAGAGTTTTTACATGCTGGCTTTTTCCATGTGGCGGGTAACATGCTCTATCTATGGATCTTTGGCAATAACGTTGAGGACCAGTTAGGCCATCTGAAGTTCTTTGTATTTTACTTGGTGTGTGGGGTGCTGGCGTCTCTATGTCAGTGGTATATTGCGCCTGAGTCGACAGTGCCTTCTCTAGGAGCAAGTGGGGCGATCGCAGGTGTGATGGGCGCCTATATCTTCCGCTTTCCCGAAGTCCGCGTGCTCACCTTTATTCCTATTTTCTTTACCGCCTTTCGGGTTCCGGCCTTGCTGTTTTTGGGGTTTTGGTTCGTCGAGCAGGCGCTGTATGGCGTCACTAGCTTAGGCGCGTCAGCAGATGTCGGTATGGGCGGGGGTGTAGCGTATTGGGCACATGCGGGTGGTTTTGTATTTGGGGCGTTGCTAGGCTACTGGCTAGGACTTTTTGACAATACGGATAAGGATGCGGCTGACTCAGCGGAAGAGATTGCCGATGTTATTTCTGGCGATTGATTTGACTGGCGAATAACGCTAATTCGACCCAGCAAAGAATGCTGATTTGGGAAGCCTGAGGCTACAGAGTCAATCTTCCCAGCAAAGAATGCTGATTTGGGAAGCCTGAGGCTACAGAGTCAATCTTCTAATATGACGCTTCCCAACTTCCTTATTTTCGGCGTGCAAAAAGCCGGAACCACCTCTATCTATAGTTACTTGCAGCAGCATCCGCAGGTATTCATGAGTCCGCGCAAGGAAACTGAGTTTCTGGGCCGAGACCAGATGCAGCCGACTGACAATAAAACGCTGCTGACACCGGGCGGCAGGAAGCAAATTGCCACGATTGAAGATTACCAGGCACTCTTTGAGGGAGTGACGAACGAGATTGCCATTGGAGAAGCTTCTCCAAACTACCTATTTCTGCACGAGCGAGCGGTTCCCGCCATTCAAAAACATGTGCCGAAAGCCAAGCTGATTGCAATCCTGCGTAATCCAGTAGAACGCGCTTATTCTGACTATCTGATGCATGTAAGGGAGGTGGTGGGCAATCAGAAGCCACTAGCCGAGCAGGTAAAACAAAGCGCAGACTCTTCTTTCACGCTGTTGAAAGGGCGGTATTTTGCTGGAATCAAGCACTTCTTGAAAGCGTTTGGACCGCAGCAGGTGAAGATTTGCCTGTATGAGGAACTAAGGCAAGATGCGGCGGCGCTGATGGCCGATCTCTACAGCTTCATTGGTGTGGACGCTGAATTTGCGGTAGACGCGGGCCAGCGACAGCAAAAGGCATCGGTACCCAAGAACCAGTCAATTAATCAACTGCTGCGCACGAACAATCCGGTGCGATCGGCGGTAGGGACGCTACTGCGAACGGTGATGCCAGAAGAGATCAGACAGCAATTGCGATCGCGCCTAATCGCTGCTAACTCCGCAGGCAAAGAAGCGATGCCGCTAGCTGAATCAGACCGCCAGCTACTGAAGGACTACTACCGGGAAGATATTCTACGTTTGCAGGGATTAATCGATCGCGATTTGTCTGCTTGGCTGTAGGCTGCGAGCGGCTGTTTGGCATAGACACCGAGACCCACCCCGGCCTACGGCCACCCCTCCCAGGAGGGGATCTACTTCAGGCTATGAAACTTTAAGTGATCTAAAACTCGATGTCACAGTCGGGACAAATCCCCTCCTGGGAGGGGTGGCGCGTAGCGACGGGGCGGGCCCGGCAACCTACGCTAAACAGATACGGCTGCGAGCGGCTGAGCCGCAGAAAGAACAGTTCTGGAAAAATACTCTAAAAAGATACGGAGAACTCGGAGGCAACCCCAACAATTTGAGACAGCCAAAATCCTAGAAAACCCACTGGCGCTGGCAGCATTTCACCGCGAAAATCGAGCATCTGTACGAGCAGTAGATATGCGATCGCCAGCGCAACCGACACAACCCCAGTGATAACAGCAACGGCTTTCGAGCGATCCATATGTTCTTCTCAATACTTTCTTGTTTCTATTCTAATGCTTAGTTTACTAGAGGATTTCCTCGCCTAGCCTTTGCCGTAGCAACTATTATGACCGTGGCCTCCATTCCGCCCTCAACCATCTTGCCGACCGCTCACAGCGCAGGGACATCGGCGCACCCACCGATTATCATTCAGACCGAACTGCTTAGAAAGGTCTACCGCACTGGCTTTTGGCTAAAAGCAGCGCCTCCCTCACTGAAACATTGTTCGCTAGAAATCTACAAAGGCGAAACCTTCGGCCTGCTCGGTCCCAACGGCGCAGGCAAAACCACGCTGCTAAAGCTGCTGCTGGGTATCATCCGGCCGACCGCAGGTGGTGCGAGTCTGATGGGCGAACCTGCTGGCGATGGTAAAGTCAAAGCGAAGATTGGCTATCTGCCCGAAAATCCCTATTTCTATGACTACCTAACGGGCTGGGAATTTTTGAGCTATACGGCTGGGCTGTTTGGCATCCATGGCAGAGCGCAAAAGCGGCGGATCGCAGAGCTGTTGGATCTCGTCCAGCTCGATCGACAGGCAGCGACGAAAAAGCAAATGCGTCGGTATTCCAAAGGCATGTTACAGCGAGTGGGTATGGCTCAGGCGCTGATGAACGATCCAGAGATTGTCTTTCTCGATGAGCCAATGTCGGGGCTAGATCCGACCGGACGCTATCAGGTCCGTGAGATTATTCTGTCGCTAAAAGCGCAGGGAAAGACATTGTTCTTTAATTCTCATGTGCTCTCGGATGTGGAAATGATTTGTGATCGCATTGCCATCCTTGATCGCGGCGATATTGTCTGCATCGGTGCCATCAAAGAATTACTCGGCACCCCAGACTATTACAAAGTCAAGGGTCACGGCGGTAGCCTAGACATTCTTGACAATTGGCTAAAAGACATCTCTTTTCACGATGGCTTCTGGTACGGCACGCTGCACGGCGATCCGTTTGAGTTTATGTCCTCGGCGCGGCTGATGAATGCGCAAGTTGCAAAGCTAGAAGTGGCAAAGCCAACGCTAGAAGAATTTTTTATGGAGCAAATTCAGCAGGGACGGACAATTGCGGCGATTGAGCAAGAGCGGATCGATCGGCTCAAGATTGGGAAGAAGGGATGGTGGGGCAGAGGTCGGGCGATCGCGCAATAAAGCGAACCATACGGCACAATAAGAGCATTAGCTCAAAGATGCGAGGTTCAAAAGCGTGAAGCTCAAAAATATTGACCTGCCGATGCCTGCCATCGAACAGTTTTGCCAAAAGTGGAACCTAACCGAGCTGGCGCTGTTTGGCTCTGTCCTACGCGATGACTTTCGCCCCGAAGACAGCGATATTGATGTGATGGTGCAATACCATCCAGCATCAGTCCCTAGTTTCTACGACTTGGACTGTATGGAAGTTGAGCTAGAAAAAGTTTTTGGTAGGAAAGTAGACGTAATCACCCGGTTCGGGATTGAAATGAGCCCCAACTATCTTCGCCGCCGCGCGATCTTGTCTTCTGCAAAGGTGGTTTATGAATCGCGATCATCAGTCTCTGCTTGATATGATGCAGTCGGCAGAGATTGTCTTGGCATATATGGAAAACGTTTCTCAGAGAGATTTCTATAGCAATGTAAACCTACAGGATTCTGTCATCAGACGACTATTGGTCATTGGAGAAGCAGCAAATCGCGTTTCTAAAGGCACTCGGATGGCCCTGCCTAGTATCGAATGGCACAAGATCAGGGGTAATCGCAATCGCCTGATTCATGACTACGACGATATTGATCTGGCCATCGTCTGGAAAACAGTGCAAGAACAGATGAAACCGCTGATATCAGAAATAAAACTCGCTCTGCCGCCTGACGATCAGATGTCTCTTTTCGATTGAGATTCTGATTGCGTTGAGTTAGCCAACTGGAAAAGTGTCTAAGGGAAGATAGCCTTTTAGGCTGGTATCGGATAGATTTTTAAAATCTATCCGTAAATATACCCTAATCTCTTGCTCATGAATCACAACGCCCCTTCTCAATCAAAGCGAAGGCCGTCCTCACTAGAGCAATCCATACAAGAATACAGACGCTTGATCTGTCGTTCGGCGGCGCTGTTTGGCAGTATTGCGGTCGGTGTGCTTAGCGCTACCAGCGTACTGGCTGAGACGCCAGTCTTTGAGCAAACCGCTTCTGAGCAGACTGCTGCTGAGCAAATTACACTGCGCCAGCAGGAGCGACTTACGCTGTCGGAGCTAATTAATTCTGTTCCTGAGCGGCCTATTCCGGTTCTGCCTATGCCAGAAGAGGTGGTGCCTGCAGCCGTGGAGTCTGGCGGTCCCAACGATCTAGAAGCTATCGGCGAGGAGGCGGCTGAAACGATTCGGTTGGTGCTGCGCCTGGGTGAGCGACGGGTGTATGTCTATCGCGGGGAAACCGTTGAAGAGAGCTATCCTGTTGCGATTGGTCGCAAGGGGTGGGAAACGCCTACTGGCGAGTTTGAGGTATTTGACCAGATCAGCGAGCCGGGCTGGACGAATCCATTTACGAATGAAGTGATGGGACCAGGGCCAAATAATCCGCTGGGCGATCGTTGGATTGCTTTCTGGACGGATGGCAATAATTCTATTGGCTTTCACGGTACGCCCAACCGTGATTCGGTTGGCAAAGCGGCCTCTCATGGCTGTGTGCGGATGTATAACGAGGATGTCAAGGAGCTGTTTGAGATAGTTGCGATTGGCACTCCGGTGACGGTTGAGATGTAGGCGTCAGCCATTCAACACCATTCAACACAACATTTGAAACCCCTCATTTTCTAAGGTGAAAATGAGGGGTTTGTTTTTGTGCGGATCGCGCCGAAACGCTCAAATGTCCTTGTCTACGGCCCGTAGACAAGAAACACATTTACCACAAAGCGCGAGGGCTGTTACTAGCAGTAGGTGTCATCGTGTCGTCATCGTCGTCGTCCATGTCGCCCATCATCACGTCGTCATCGTCATCCATATCACCCGTCATCATGTCGTCGTCCATGTCGCCCGTCATGCTTTCCGATTCCATATCGGAATCGCTATCCATCATCATGTCCTCTTCGTCGTTCAAGGGATTTGCTGGCGAAGTTTCGGCTGCTGCGTCATCTCTCATTGTGTCTTCTTCCAACTGCGCTGAGACGGAGAGAGGTAATGCTGCCAATAAACCAACTGCTGATAGTACAGATACCGATAGAAGAAATCCTTTGTTTGTGCGCTTGCTTGGTGCTGTCATAGAAAACCTTTGAATTACTGTTTGAATTTTCGCGGCTTGCAATCATGTTTACGATCGCCATTGCTACGAGTGACGTACTGATATTCTCACGATGTGAATATCTGGCTCTCTATCTAGCGTTGTGTTCTGGGACACACGGAGAATCTGCAAATGGTAGTAGATCTGACGTTGCCATCAGGTCGGTGACCTGCCTTTTTGTTGATGCCACAAGGCGATATTACAGGGCGATATAGCCCTTTGGTGTCTATACTGCTCTTTGTATGAATCATCCTATGAATGCTCATGGCTCTACTTGAAAGTGCGATTAGCGGTATTGCTATTTCTGTATTTGACCAAGCGATTAAGGTCGGAAAATACGCAGCAAAGGAAATCAGAGCCGCATACAGCAAAGTTGAGCACGATCAGCGCGTGATTGCGGCCTCGAATGCGTATATCGACAACTATATAAGTCGGCAGTGCAAGATCAAAATCATGCCAGGGCTGATGAAAGAGCCGCTGGATCTAGAGAAGATTTATACAGCGGTTCAGTTGCTGAATGACAAAAGTCGGCGACTCTTTACGGATTCGGAATTAGAAAAGAGCTACCGGACTCGGGGAGAGCAAGGCTGCAGATTGAATAACATGGAACGGCTGAAAGGAATGGACGTTGCCAACAGTAAACAGTTTTTGATGGTGTTAGGTGGGCCAGGAATTGGTAAGTCTACTTTCTTGCGAAAGATCGGTTTAGAGACATTGAAGAAAGACGGACAGATTCAGCATAGGCGTATCCCTGTTTTCTTGGAGTTGAAGAGGTTCAGAGAAGCACAGATCGACATCAAGCGTAGGATTATTGAAGAGTTCGAAATTTGTAAGTTTCCAGCACCGGAAAAGCTAGTAGAGTTTGCGCTAGAGCAGAGGAAGCTACTGATACTCTTGGATGGACTGGACGAAGTACCTTCACAAAGTTTTGATTGTATGATTGAACGGATTGAAGACTTTGTGAGTGAATATCACAATAATAGCTCTGCGGATAGCGATGATGGTAATCGCTTCGTGGCATCCTGTCGGGTTGCAGCCCACCGCAGTAGTCTTCTTCCATTCACAGATGTGACGATTGCTGAATTTGATGACCAACAAATCCAACAGTTCATCTGTAGATGGTTTAGCTCAGAAGAAGATAGGACGTTAGGAACGGCTAATAAATATCGTGAGCTGCTTTTCCAAAGCAAGAATATGGCGACTAAGGAGCTAGCGAAAACGCCGCTGCTGCTGACATTTCTATGTCTGGTGTATGACCGCGAGCAAACTCTGCCGAATAAGCGTAGTGCATTATATGACCGGGCCTTAAATATCATCTTGTACGAGTGGTCTGCACAGAGGCGGATAGAGCGAGATCCCATCTATGAAGAGTTAAATCCAGATATAGAGAAGCTAATGCTAGCCGAGATCGCCTATGACAGCTTCAAGCAAGATCGACTTTTTTTCTCAAAATACACCGTAGCCGATCAGATCAAGAGATTTCTCTTCAACACACTGGATGCGCCAAAGTATATAGACGCAAACAAAGTCTTAACAGCAATTGAGGTGCAGCAAGGCATTTTAGTAGAGCGAGTAGCACATGCCTATTCGTTCTCTCACCTGACACTTCAGGAATATTTAGTCGCGCTATATATCGTGAGAGAAAGGAAGGGACGCAAATCAGTTGATGAGCATCTGACGGATGAAAACTGGCGCGAAGTATTTCTGCTGATGTCGGGATTGATGTTGAATCGTTCGATTCAGCTTCTCATATATATTGATCAGAAAGCGCGAGCTTACATTACTCCATATCCAAAACTTCAAAAGTTAGTGGAATGGGCAGCGGTGAATAAGGTTGGGCCTTCGGAGCTGTCTCAGCGAGTGGCCATGCTTGCTGTCGTTAGCGCCTTTTCTATCAATGGCGCCATTGCCATTGATAGCATCAGAGCCAGCGTCCTTGCCTTCGACATTGCTAGAACCAGCGCCACAGCTATCGAAAGCATCTTTGCCATCGACAGTGTCATCGATAGTGCCGTTGCTAGTGCCAACGCTATAAGTAGCGCTAGAGATATCGACGGCGTTAATACCCACGCCAACACTATTGATAGTACCGATGCCATCAAAGGCGCCGTTTACAGCACTCTAAGACATCATCTTCTGAATGCTCGGGTCTTCAAGATAATATCAACTAATCTTTCAATCCATCAGAACAGCTTGCCTACTGATGTTGATCTACCAGAGGTATGGCAAACATGGGCAGACCAGCTTCAGTCCATCTGGTTAGAGGCATTAGAGCTTAATTTAGATGACATCACTTTCTCCTACGAGGAGGCGCAAGCACTTCAAGACTATCTCTATGCCAACGAGCTACTGATTCAATGCAAGGAAGCCGCTATCCGCGTGTCTCGCAGCGAATGGGAGGCGCTAGAGCGGCGGCTGTTGACAATGGACGATGGCACTGCAGCGGCTGATGCATAGCGCCGCGCTGAGCAGGCAACCCTAATCACATTGCCGAGAAAGCTATTCTCCTTGGGCCACCGTGTACACATAAGTGAGAGACAGTAGAAAGCGCGGCTACACACCTACCTCAAAGGCAATATAATCGACGAGTACTGATCTTCTGGCACTTCAAAGAGTACAGTCACCTATGCAAAACTCGCGTCACGTTTCTTTATTGGTAAATGGACGAGACCAAGTCCTAACCATCCCTCATGAGTTCGCACTATCGGCGACGGAAGTTTTGTTGCGAAAAGAAGGCGATCGCTTAATCATCGAACCTGTTCCTTCTGGTTCTTTACTTTCCTTGCTGACTACGTTGCCAGACATTACGGATGATCTCCCTGACGTAGATGAGGGATTACTTCTCCTCGATGACATCACACTTTGAGATATCTCATTCCCACAGTCGAAGTTCTTCTTCTGGTAGCGGCTCGAAGAAAGCATCATCAACAGAACCTTCGATAAGGCCTGGTGTTCTCGGAGAGTGGACCTCTCTGCTCAATCCCAAACGAAAATAGTGAATAAGACCATAGATTTCAGCTAGCTTTTCTTCAGGAATCTCCTGTAGCTCTTTAACGATTTTCTGAATCAACATCGTGCCTTCCTTGCCTCGTTGCCAACCAGAATAGCCCAGAATAGAATTCTCATCGTAGTATCAACAATCATTCCGCACCGTCCGGGAATTATTCAGTCACTAACGGGACTTGTTCAGTCGCACCCAGGAATCACTCAGTCATCAACTGCACTTTATCAGTCG
Source organism: Cyanobacteria bacterium P01_D01_bin.1 (assembly GCA_039111275.1). GTDB lineage: Bacteria > Cyanobacteriota > Cyanobacteriia > Phormidesmidales > Phormidesmidaceae > Phormidesmis. The sequence continues at coordinate 28,844 of JBCCOH010000005.1, forward strand.
CATCCAGGAATCGTTCAGTCACTAACAGGACTTGTTCAGTCGCATCCAGGAATCACTCAGTCACTAACGGGACTTGTTCAGTCGCACTCTGCATCAATTCCGCTTCATATCAGCGCCATTCCCACTGACTCCCACTTGACTGATCACAAGAATCAGCCTATCTTCAATAGCTATGGTCGTGATGCCTATCACGCCCCTTCTTCAGAACTCACTTGACCCAAGCGCCGTCGGCAGGTGCTCTCAACACCCACCGACGGCTAGGCTGACAAACTGAGCACGCAGTCTGCACAGCTTAAGGGCACTGTACCTTAGCTGCTCCGATTTGCACTACATTTTGCGGCGTTGCTGAGGTCATCTGAGTTCTGGTTTCCTAACCCACTCGTCTTTATCGGAGACCAGACACTCATGTTTATTCCCGCTCAGGGCGCACCCGCGTCCACAGACCCGGCTACCTCTACTTTCGCTACGCCTACCGTCCTCGTCGCCCAACCCTCATCCACGCCACCCATCCCCCGCGAGCAGGTCCGTCACCTGCTCCTCGGCACCCCGCCATCGGTAAAGGCCACCATCCGCCTACTGCACAAGCTAGGCTACGCCGAAGTCAACGACTGGAGCCGCCCCATCTCGACGGGTAGGCCCAGTGAGGTGATGGCAATTTTGACCAAGCGGGTGAATGTGGAATAGGGAGTCCCGTTTAGTGAAGACGTTGGGCTCACCCCGGCCTGTGACTGCCGTGCATGTACAAGTGTGAGATATCGTCAGGTCGCCTACGTTACTGATTCACCCCACCCTTCGGGCACCCCTCCAGAGGGGATTTTTCCCAGTTGGGAGGCGATTAGGAGCCGAGTCAGATCGCTTTTAAGCGCCTTACCTGAAGTAGAACCCCTCTGGAGCGGGAGGAACCCACGTCGTCGTATGGCGCTAGGGAGCGTCTTCCTAATCTCTTTTATACGACCCTACGCAAAGACAGTCGGCTGCACTTCAAAGGAAACAACGACGTCGTTGAAGTCGGCATCGCCTAGGCCGGGCAAATCCTCGAAACCAACTGAATTCTTACCCAGTCGCTTCACGTGGTCATTACCGTCGCCGTTGGCTGCTTCGAAAGAGAAGTAGGTTTCAATAGTGTCCGTATCAGTATCTTCTACGCTGATATACGCACCAAATAGCTGATTGTCGATTGCCAGGACATTAGTGCCAGTCGCATCGTCTGAAGAGATTTGTCCGATTCCTCTTTCTAGTGCTGCCTCTGCATAGCCTTCGTCACCCACTTGGAAGGTCTCGTTGTTAAAGGTCACCTGGCCAGATAAGTTGTCGACTAGATAGAGCCCTATCGTACTGTCGAATGCGGCACTACGAAAGACGGTGAATTCTACGTTGGTCGGTTCTGTTTGTCCTCTAAAATCTAAGGCTGAGGCGTCTCCACCGCTCTGGTCTTCGGCAATAAAGCTAGGACCGCTGCTGTCGTCGTCAGCTACTAGCGATAGCGTTGTATCGCCGAAGCGAACAAGGCCGTTACCCTCACCATCTAGAGAGGCTATGCCATTAGTAGCGTTGCCGTCTTGATCAATCAACTCGAAGCGTAGCGCGTCTCCATCGGCAGCGTCCACAGTCAACAAAGGTGAAAAGCTAGAGTCGATTTTCCCAGATTCTAGAATGGTGAACGCACCCAGCTGATTGGAAGTTTCGCCGTCAACGCTAAAGATTTTGATCTCGCTAGCATTGTCAATATCGATGCGATTGAGTACAAGGCGAACAGCGTCTAATCCATCGAGGTCTGTGATCTCTAGGGCGCTGCCGTCGCTGTTGGGTGTGAAAACGCCCGATGGGCTGGGATCATCGTCTTCTGGAGGATTGCCGATTGTCAGTGTCTGCGTGCCTTCTGGGGAGGTGCCAGCACTGTTTTCTAGTGTGGAGGTGAAGGTGACTGTCGTGCCTGTAGGCGGAATGGCAACGTCCTCAATCGTGACACCATCATCAATGTCTTCAGCGGTGAGGACTCGGTCCAAAAACGGGGTGCTTCCTGCTAAGACGACTAGGCGATCGCCCACTTCTGCCCCAGAAGCAAAGGTGACAGTTGCTGTCACAGTACTCGCGCCATTCAGCTCGCTATCGCTGATAAAGCCGTCGCTGTTAGTATCGGTCGAAACAACAAAAACGGGCGCGTCAGGCACAGTGCCTTCACCTTCTCCCTCGCCGCTGCCATTACCCTCGCCGCTGCCATTACCTTCGCCGTTGCCTTCTCCTTCGCCGTTGCCGTTGCCTTCACCGTTGCCTTCGCCATTTCCATTTCCATTTCCTCCGCCAGTGTTAGCAGTTCCTGGAGTATCTGTCTGGTTATCTCCGCCTATAGAGTTGAAGGCACCGACTCGAAAGTCACCTGTACTGTCAGGATCTCGAAAGAAATGGCCTAGTGCGCCAGCCCTAGGCAGGCCCACTTGCGACTCACTGTATACGAGATTCTCGTTGTTCTCGTCGCTGGGTGTTTCTCTGATGATGGCGATAGAGTCAACAATGTTTGTCCAGGGTGTGATATCGGGAGTGCCATCGTTGTCGGTATCTAGATCGTCACCTACAGCGCCAGTAAAGCCTTCAACCAGCAGGTGAGTAACGTTGTCTCTAATTTCAAAATTAAAGGTGGTTTCAAAATCGACTGTACCTAGGCTAGAGTCAAATTCTGACTGCGCAGCTAGGAAGAAACCATCCTCAGCGATAGACTGACCTTCTAGTGAAGTTACCGATTCAATTACGCCGCTGTCGCCACCGCCACCAGCGTTATCATCACCAATCACGAGATACGTTAGGCCGTTTAGAGACTCAAGCGCCGTCCCTGACAGTTCAAAGTAGGCGTTTGGATTAGCGCCGTTGCCAGGTTGATCGGTCCTAATTTCGTTGATATTCATATCAAGGCCAGTTCATCGATAGTTACGTGTCTTATTTCTACCGATGTCGTCTCTAACAGGACAAATACTTTCACACTCCATATTTCTTCTTGGTCGGCAAGTGATATTAGATACCTATAACAAAAGTCCAACGGACAGGAATTTCTGTCTGTTGGACCTGTTTTACCGAACTTGCTCTACTGGGCCTGTCTATGGAGCTGTCTATGGAGCTGGTTGATTACGGCCTGAGTAGCGCTTCAGCACTAGATAATCTCAAACGAAACAACTAGGTCATTGAAGTCGGCGTCGCCTAGACCCGGCAGGTCTTCAAAGCCAATGGCGTTGTTGCCTAGCAGCTTCACATGGTCGTTGCCATCATTAGCACCCAAGAACGAGAAGTAGGTTTGAGACTCCTCGAAGTTGGGGTCTTCTACTGTGATGAATGTGCCAAAGAGGATATCGTCAACAGTAGCCTCTATTGTAGTAGAGCCATTGTTACTGACTGAGAGTGAGAGGTCGTCAATAGCTCGGCTGAGTGCTGCTGCTTCATAACCTTCGTCTCCGACTTGGAAGGTTCCGTTTTCAGTAGTTACCTGTCCGGTCAGGTCATCTACGACATAGAGACCAGCAGTGCTATCAAAAGCAGCTTCGCGGAACACCGAGAATCTGACCGTAGAATCGCCACCTCGACCGCTAAAATCGAGCACGGCTGCATCGTCGTCACCGTCGTCGCCCTCACTATCGACCACCAGATTAGGTGCACCTGTGCCATCGTCTATCTCTAGCGATAGTGTCGAGTCACCAAAGGTCAACACGCCGTTACCGTCTTCATTAATAGAGTTGACGCCGTCGGTGATGTTGCCATCGCTGTCGACTAGCTCAAATCTCAGTCTCTCACCTTCATTAGCACTCAGACTAAAGCTAGGTGCAAAGGCTGAGTTGATTTGGCCAGGTCGCAGTACGGAGAACGTACCCACTTGAGTCGATACGCCATCGCCATCAACGCTGAAGGCTCTGATTTCGCTGGCGTTATCAACGCTGATGTTGTTCGGATTGAATCGGACTGCGCTCGCTCCCATCAGGTCGGTAAGATCGAGCGTACTGCCGTCTTCGCTAGGTGTGAAACCACTCATGACGGGTGGCTCACCATCTCCGATGACTGTGTCTTCTCTAAAGGCTAGGTTCTGCAAGCGAGTGTCGTCTTCGCGGCCTGTATCTGCTGTTGAGAATGCGGTTTCTGGAGTGGCAAAATTGTCGTCTAGGAACTCAGCAAGGGCGTCTTGCTCTGTACCATCTGGGGCGAAGGTGGCGTCTCCTGTGCGTTCTGCATCTTCGTCTTGTTCAAGGCTAACAACATTAGCGCTCTCACCCATTGGGAAAGGATAGCCGTCGCCGCCGCCTGCTAGGAAGCCTAGCGTCACGGTGCGGAAGGTCCGACTCGCATCGCCGACGAGTTCGCCGTTTTGGACAACGATATCGGCGTCGTTGCCATCTTCGTCTAAAACTACGAGAGATTGAACGCGATCGCCCGCCTCCTGAGTCAAATCAAAGCTGAACTGCAGACCCGCCACCTGCGGAAAGCGACCTTGAGTATTGCTATCGTCATCACTGCTAGCAGCGATGCCAAATTCGATGACTTCGACCAGTTCTTCAGCGGTCAATGTCAATAGCGTTAGCCCGTTATTGAAGCTGAGCGCGTTGGCAATATCGGTCTGAGAAATACCGCCTTCTGGCTTGTTTGCCTCAGGAATGGCCTCGTTTGGCAGTCTGTCGACCTCGCCCGTAGTGCTGCCCGCTGGGACCACAGTTCGACCAATGTCGTTACGAATCCCGCCACCGTTCTTGATTGAGATGACAACACTGTCATCGGCTTCTTTTGCAGCCGCTAGGTTGGCATCTGCTGTCAGATTACCTAGGTTGGTCTCTTCAATTCGAACGCTGCCGCGCGTACCGTTCAAGAAGACGTCACTCACACCAAAGACATTGCTCTCTGAATCGATGATGACCGTCTCTACAGCGTCAATGATGTCTTGAACATCCTGGTCAACGACAGCAGGTAGACCCGCTTCATTCAGGCGAGCCACGCCTTCATCATCAGTTGCGTACGCACCGCTTTCTGTAGGATCGTAGCTCTCTTCGATCAAAAGGCCGTTTTCATCGAAGTCTGCGACAAAGCGGCCAATGTATTTGTAGTTACCGTCGGTATTGACAACTGCAACAGGATTACCGTCGGCGTCATCGGTGAATATAGGATAGTCGCCCTGGCTAGTATCACCTGCTCGTAGAACATCATCTCCGTCGCTCAAAAGAGTGTTAGAACCGCCCGCTACGATAATGTCAACGTCTGTCAGTCTAGTCGCTAGTGCCTGCTCGATAGCAATCTGCTGCATGTGCGAGAGCAAGATGACCTTGTCGATGTCATCATTTGCCGCTAGCAGCTCGTCTACGTCTTGCTGAATTTCAGCGGCTAGCGCATCTAGCTGTGCGTCTGTCGGGTCGCCGTCAAAGTCTTCTGGCAGGACGGTTACATCGTCAGGGCTAGAAATAGAGGTGATAGTGGGTGTGGTTGCGCCGACTACGCCAATACTTTCGCCATCGACTTCGATGACAGTAGTCGCCGCGATGCTGTTTGGCTGTGGGGCTTGGTCATCGTCTACTACTAGATCTGCCAGATTGTCGTCAGTACTGAAGTCTAGGTTGCTGCTGAGGTAGGGGAAGTTGGTGCCGCCAAAGTCTAGGCCATCGCTGTCTGGGTTTTCAGTGTCGATATCGATCTGTCCGCGTAGCTCGCCCGCTTGGTAGTTGTCGGTGTGAATGTTTACATACAGGCCGTCGTCGAGTAAGGTCTCAACTTCTTCGTCAGTCAGATCAAAAGTCCCTTCAAATTCACCACTGAAGGTGCCTAGTGGCGAATCGTCTTCGCCGGTGTCTTCTTCTGACTCTACCGTCAGGTTCCTGATAATGGCTCCGTTCTCACCTGCATCACCGATGTGAATATGAGCGGCACTCTCCGGGTTACCAAACTCGTCTTCGCCACCTACTGGGAAGAGCGCACTAGTCAAGCTGCTAAATTCACCTGTAACAGTCAGACGGTTGCCGCTCAAGCTGGCGTCAAAACTGCCAGTAGCATCGGTATCGGGTGGGGTTGTACCGTCGTCTCTAACCTGCTGCGATTCCTCTAGTGCCAGATCCGCAGCTAGCGTCTCGCCAATGATTAGGTCGCGAACAACGTCGGTGCCCCGGTCGAATTCGTGGTTGCCAAATGCGATCGCCTGCACGCCCAGTTCATTCTGAATTAAGATGTCTGCTCGGCCCGGCGCGCCATAGGCTTCTTCACTTGCTGAGAAGAACACACCAGGAATAAACGCATCACCCGAAGAGAGAATCAGGGTGTTGTCTTCAAACCCTTCTTTGAGTGCGTTGATCACAGCGGAGGCGCGAGGCGCATCGTCCAGGGCGGGAACGCCAGCTTCTTGGTCAGCTAGGTGAAGCAGCGAGAGAGTAAAATCAGGTTCCATAATTTGATTGATAGATACTGTATTTGACACTTCGTTGGCCACAGCCAGTAGAGGCTCGTCGATTGGGCTATCCAGCGCCGAAATGAATGCCAAGCCTTCTGGGGCAATATCTTCGTCGCTGCGAACGTAGTCTACAAACTGCGGCGATGTCGGATCAGAAAGATCAAAGGTCAGAACGCCGCCGCCAGCTCGTTCTAGGCCAACAAAAGCGTAGGGCGTCCCATCGATTACGCCTGTAGTGATGGCTTCTGGCTCCGCACCTTTGTTATCAGAGCGCGTGTCAAAGTCGTCTGGTGAGCCGTTGTTCGCATTGAACAGCTCTGGCGCAAAGGCAGCGGCAATTTGAGCGAGCTGATCACCACTGTCAAAGACAATGTTGCCAGCGCTATCGAGCACTGAAAAGGAGCGACCACCATAGGCAACAATTTGGTCAATGTCGCCATCGCCGTCTGTATCGCCATCAATAGAAGAGATCGTCAATCGGCCCAGCTCGTCATCTTCTAGCAAGGCGCTATCAAAAGACTCGTCTAGAGCCAGGCCGTTTCGCCCAAAAGAGGTGACATCAGCGAGATCTTTTAGTCGAATAGCGTCACCGCGAGCGTCTTCGTCAGCATCGCCTCGGTCGTCGCCTTCGTTGGCAATGATATAGAAAGCTTCGCCATCGACTTCGAACGAGGCGATTGAATCGGGCATGTAGAGACCAAAGACGGGCTCTAGGTCGATGTTGATAGCACCGCCTTCGTCATCGCCATCGCGATCGCTCGCATCGAGTCCATTGCCTTCTACGCTGTAGTCCTTGAGACCTAGCGGCTTGATGTCGGTAACCGTGGCACTGTCGATATCGATGATGGCGATCGCATTATTCTCTTGCAGCGTCGCAAATGCTGTCGTTCCATCTGGCGATACCGCGATCGCCTCTGGCTCTAGATCGCTAGCAGCGTTGTCTGTAATGTCGGGGAAGATCCGTACGCCTTCAGCCCGCAGGTCTGCCACATTAAAGCTAGTAAAATCAGCCGTGGATACCGCTGTCGACGTGTCGATATCGTCAAACTCACCAGACACATCAATAATGCTGATCGAGCCGTCTGGATCGATGCCGTCGTCAGGCTCAGCTTCGTTCGCGACCAGCACCTTAGAGCCGTCTGGCGTAAAGGTGACCATATCAGGCAGTGCGCCTACCGTGAACACCTTGACCAAATCCGAAATGTTCTCAGCGGTGAGAGCGCCATCTTCATCAATGGCCTCTTGAACCTTAGAGAGCTGCGTTACGACAACAAAGCCGTTGTCCGTCACCGGGTCAAGCTCTAAAGCAACTGCTAGCAAGTCGCTGCTAGCACTGTAGGCAACGCTGTTGGCACCGCCGACTGTAATCTCGTCAGGAAGAAAGTCAGCAATATCCAGCGAAGCCGCAACCCCAGGTGCAGTCGGATCAGCAATACTGATAGCCTGTAATACCGTTCCTCCTGAAACCACATACAGTAGCCGTCTACTAGCATCATACGTGACGATTTCGGCACCGTTCTCGCTGGTAAGGCTACCAACTCTCGACAAAGACAAAGACATGTTCTAACCCTAATTTCTCTCTAACAACTCACCGGATAGCAGATTGCCTGTAGTTCCCTTCTAAGATCTCCGTAAAACTACCAAAGAACGTCGGCGGCTAAGTAAAGAGAAGGTTATGAAAGGATGATCGGCAGCATGTAGTTCTAGTAAAGAGGCTACCTACGGTATTTAGCTGACGTGAAGGCTGAGCTGATGTGAAGGCTGAGCTGCGGGCCTTATGAAAGGTCGAGTCCAATAATGATCGGATCGTGGTCGGAGGTGCGAAAAGGCGTATTGCTATCAAATAGGGTCGGATCGCGCCCAAAGTCTAGGTTGTAGTCAATTGCGTCGGGCTCGTCGGCGTTGATATGCCATTCTGTCGCACCTGTCACCTGGGTCAGCAGCGATTCATTCGCTAGGGCGTAGTCCAGCGTACCGAGCTGCCCGTCGAATACAAATGAGTAGGCGCTAGTGCCTAGAAACTGCTCTGCCAGGTCGGTGTAGCCTATTGCTTCTAACGCTGTGATGGGCTCTTCTTGAGCATAGGCATTTAAGTCTCCGACAATTAAGAAGTCAGGATCGCCGCTGCCGGTAGGATCGGTTTCTAGCCATGCGCCCAGGGCGATCGCACCTCTGAGTCTGGTGCCGTTGAAGTTGCCCTGGCCATCACCGATGTCGGCATTGTCGCCGCTACCGTTGCCGCCTTTGGATTTGAAGTGAGCGATCGCAACCGTAAACAATTCGCCGCTGCTAATCTCTTCGAACGTGACCGCCAGCGGCGCACGGTTTGTACTAGGTCCATCAAATACTGGAGCGTCAGTGTCTAGATCTGGGCCTAGCGTAGGTAGATCGGCATCAGTCAAAGTCTCTACCGTTGTTCCAGGTGCAATTCTCACACTTTCTGTTTTGTAGATTGCACCCACAGAAATCGCATCGCCCGTATCGACAAATGCCTGCCCTGGCGATACAAATGCGTAGGTTCCTGCGCCTGCTCTGGCATTCAACGCTTCGACTAGGCGCCCGACTGCAAACTGGCCGTCGCCGTTGGTATCAACAAACTCATTTTCTAATTCGACTAGGCCGATAATATCCGAGTTTAGTCCTTCAATTGCCGTTACTAGCTTTTGTAGCTGGCGCTCAAACTCTGGCGCTGTATTCGCACCCCGCGGCGAAATTCTGCTCGGACCGCTGCCCGGATTGCCAGGGGCATTCAGCGTAGTGAACAAATTCAGCACGTTTAGATTGGATAGCTTTAGCGATCCACCAATCTCCGAGGGAGCTAGGTCACGCTCATTGGTCGGCTGCAAATTTATTCCTTGATTTGCCTGAATGCGATAGTTGCCAAAATCAAAGCTCAGTACGCCAGTTAAACCAGTGACTGTGTCGCCGCCTCTCAGCAAATTGGTCGCGCTCAATGGCTGGCCTCCGCGTCCTAGAACGATCGTTCTGGGGTTTTGCTGAGTGCTGCCGTCATCCACGATGATCTGGCGTCGGGCGATCGCGCGCTCGTACTCAGCCAAAGCGGCTGCATCTGGCGCATTAAACTGCGTGAACTGATCGAGCCTACCGTCTGTTCCAGGCGCATTACTAGGGCCGTCAGCAGAAAGTCTAATCTCTCCAAATCTGTCTAAATTGAAATATTCTGTGACAAATAGCTGTTCGGGAATTGTCACTAGCATGCCTTCTACAGACTCTAGAACAGACTCGGTAGATAGTGGAAAGTTGACTACAGTAGGTGCTGGCAGGGCAGATTTGCCGCTTAGCACAACGCTGGTGATATCTACAAGCGCGGTCAGATTGTCGAATCTTTCTTCTACAGTGCCAGTTGCCTGGACGCGATCGCCCACCACTACATCCACACCAAATGCCTCGTCTAGCACAAATAGCCCTTCAGACGTCGCGCTATCCCCATCAGCATCAACAGCTTCTTCTTGCAGATAGAATCCATTCAATCCGTTTTCACCTTGAAAGTCTCCTACCACAACGGCCTCTACGCTGACCTGCTCACCGACCAGGGGGCTTTGCATTCCAGTTCCTTGAATACGGCTGATACGAGTGAACTGTCCTGGATCACCGAGCTGAGGATCTTCTGGATTGTTATCTGGTAGAGAAGCGTCTGGTGGAGTGGCATCTGGCGGAGTGGCAATATCTCCGATTGCAAAAGTCCTAGCTGGAAAAGGGCGCGCAGCCGATGCATTTAGCGCCTCATCACCTAATGCGTCTGGTCCGCTAAAGCGCCATTGGTTTATATCGAAGCTGCCATCTGCCGCTGTCTGGCTGACTCGGTACGCCCAGCCATCCCCGTAGTCCCAGGGCTCGCCGCTGCCGTCGACAGCGACATCCCCAAACACATCGATTACTTCGCCATCCTTGAACAGCTCGATCGCATCGTCACCGTTGATATTGGCCGCGCTGGCCGTGTCGGTCGGCTCAAAGCCAAAGAAACTAGTAAACCCTATCGATTCACTGGACACATAGAGATAGTCGCCAGCTCTAGCCGAACCCGAGAACGTATACTCTTGTCCATCCGAACCGCCGCCATTGTTTGCCGAGCCAAAGCCATAGGCACTGAGGTCACAAATATCGTTAACGACATAAAACTCAATCGCTTTTGGCACGCCGCCGCTAAGCGATCCATCGACAACACCCGTAATGATCAAATCGAACATAAGCCCTGATATCTATTCGAATAGTGAATAGGTCAATATTGCATCGCAGTCGGAATCCTAGCAAACAAACTACTGTTTTTGTTGTAAACATGCAAAGACGCAGCATGCTGTGCCCTGCGTTTATCTCTTCTTAACCTTTTATAGCCTTGTTTCTTAACCCAGCCTCTACACACTTAGGGAATGATCGAAAATAGTCAAGACGTGTTTGCTGCCCCCCGAATGTCATTTTTGTTTTGATCAACTCTTTCAATCGTAACGCGCTGTTAAACGAGAGATTCTATGAGACTCTTCTATGATCAACAGAATTGTCAGCAAACCGATGAAGCCAGCGATCGCGAATACACGTTTGGGAATAGCCTAAACCGATGGATGTGGCCTCAGCTAGTTCCTGCTCTTTTTGAGCAAGCGGATTCCACGTTCTTTGTAGGCACTGGCACGCTGCTCAATAGCAAGCTGCCTGAAAGGGTCGCTGCTGCTGAGAAGGTGATCATTTTTAGTACAGGGGCAGGCTACGAGCAGCCGCTAAGGGCTATTCCTGAGAATTGGGACATCTACTGCGTGCGCGGTCCGCTCTCTGCAAGGCAGCTTGGCCTGCCAGAGAGTATGGCGATCACAGACGGTGGACTACTGATTTCACAGCTAATCAATGCTAAAAGTGAGCATGAGGGCTGTAGCTTCATGCCTCACATCTATCACGCTGACGAGGCTAATGATAGCTGGCAGCGGATCTGTCAGCAGGCTAGCGTTCGCTATATTGATCCGCGTTGGCCTGTCGAGCAAGTGCTGGCGGCCATTGGTTCTAGCGAAAGGCTAATTGCTGAAGCTATTCACGGTGCGATCGCCGCTGACGCCCTGCGCGTTCCCTGGATTCCAATTTCTACTAGCTCGCGCATTTACAGCTTTAAATGGCAAGACTGGTGCGACTCGATGAGTTTGTTCTATCATCCCTACCGCCTGCCTTCACTAAAAAGCTACAAACCTTGGAATGGCGATCTGCGCACTGGTGGTATGGCCATCAAACATTGGATGGGCGCGACTTTAGAAGGACCAGTGTCGACGCATCAGTATGGACTGTTTGCGGATGAAGCTGCGATCGCCCAGCGCCTAGCTAATATTGCCAAACAAGCCCCCGTCCTTAGCAGTCAGGTTGTCTTTGAGCGCAAACTAGAGCAGCTTCAAGCCTGCCTTGACCAACTCTGTTACCAGTATTCGAGGGCTACGGTACCGTCATAGAAGAGACGCTTCTGCTTGGCTGCTCTGGGCTAGCCTGTTCGCAGGCTTCGGCTACTGCTAGTTTTTCCAATAAGAGATTTTTGGCGTTGAATGCGAGGCCGCAAAGGTCGCGTTGATGAGCGTGGCGGCGCTAAAAGGGTACTTTCTGTATTGAAAACGCACATTCTACAACATAATTCAATTTTGTAAAGTGCAGTTTTTCTTTCTTAACATCCCATTAATACCGATATATAAAGAGTAGGAGGCAATTAAAAGCGGTCTCGTTGGCAGGTCTTCCGAGACATGGCGACGTGTTCTATAGCTCATATATTTTCCTTCATCGCTGAGCATCTGTAGAAATATTGCTCTTAGTTTCTGTTGTTGGCAGCTATCTCCAATCTCTAATTCCATGAGTCAGCGTCGAGTTCTCTTATTGATCAAAAATCGCGACAGCGAGCGCCTGCTGTTTGACTATTTATCTACCTATGAGTTAGTGCTGCTATCGCAGCAGAATGTTGGCACTACGATCAGTGGGGTCGAGCTTGTCATTATCGATTTTGGTGCGATCGCCCTATGTACAGGACAAAAAGCGTAGAAGTCCCTGAAAGTCCTGTTGCTGCTGAGGTTGAGACAGATTTGAGCAGATATGCCGAATATGGTCGAAGCCATAGCGAAAAACGCTCTTGGAAAGACGACCGTGTGCCTTGAGAACTAACGGTTTGACATTATTCAACCACTGTCCAACTTTAACCGCCCAGCACAGTGCAATTGTCAGTAGAGCAAAGAGCTTCTTCAAGCGCTCTGCTTCTCTCATACTGGTTTCCTCAAGACAAAAACCGCGACTTTTGAACATGCCGAAGAGGGTTTCTATCGACCACCTGAGCGCGTAATCTGCAATGGCCGTTTCCGGCGCTTGGTCAGTGGCCACAACGAGCAGTTTGTTGTTGTTCATGCGAGTTGCGCAGACATACACCCAGCGTCCCCATAGTCGTCGTCGCTTGGTGAGCACCTGTGACTCTCCACGTTGCAGATGAGCAAAGACAGTGCGTACGTTGAGCGAACAATGACCGTCGTAAAGCTTTTCGGAAGCTCGGATACGCATTCGAAAGGGAGTCGCCAACTTCGCATCGGGTGCTAGCAACAAGTAGCCAAGCCAGTCAGCACCCACAAACTCACGGTCGCTCGTGAGACAACGAACTTCAACGTGAGGAAACAGTTCGTAGAACCTCTCCATCAGGTCGATACGCTCATCTGTGTTCGAGTTTCCTTTCTTATCGAGCATGACCCAAACGAGCGGATAGGCGATGCCTTCGTGAACAACACCGAGCGTCAGAATGTTGACAGGTGTCGTCCCTACGTCCCACTGCGTTCTATCAACGGCCAGCACCCAGGGTTCGGGGATGTCTATCCAGGCAACGACCAGACGTGCAATCACAGCGTAGTCCAGTTCAAAAGCACGGAAGAAGCGCTGTTGCCGTTTGTAGTGTGACTCAGGCTTAGCTAGTCCTGGGAAAGCGGTTGCCAGTTCACTCAGGTTAACGGTTTTAGCTTTGAACAAGGCGATGAGAAAGGCGGCGACGAACCATGTCCTCGCACCGTGCCAGCCCAGGTGAGGCTGCAATTTTGCTCGTAAGGCATTAAGCTCGTTCATGGGAGTTTCGTTTGTTGTGGTTAACCTATGAAACTCCCTTCCTGGCTATCCTGCAAGCTTTTGTCCTGTACTGAGGCGATCGCCTACTATCAAAACGAACTGGCTGCATACAGACAAAATGCACAGCCGCTCTACTTGCCAGTACTGCTCCTGATGCCAGCAGAGAGATCTAGCACCCTAACTACAGAGCTGTTAGAACAGTTTGATGCTTTACTTTACGAACCTGTTGCCCCAACTAATTTAAAGCTAGCAGTGACGACTTTGCTGCGGCTACAGCAGCTTTCTGCTCAGCTGCTACAAAAAAACCAAGAGCTAGCCAGAATCGCAGCATCAAACGCTCAGTTCACTGCAAAGGTTGCACATGAGTTTCGTAATCCCCTTTCTGTTGTATCTTCTCTAACGCAGATGATAAAAAGAGGTGGTGATAGCCTACCTTTAATCAAGCGAGATACGATGCTAGCTCGCATGCAAGCAGCAATTAACAAGTTGATAAAACTGACGGAGGGACTGCTAGCTTTTAATCGAAACATATCTGTAGAAGGTCAGTTTAACCCGAGATTAGTAGACCTTAAAAGTCGTTGCTCGGCTATTCTGAGTGACTTCAAGTTTATTAATCAGGGGATGTACGAGATTTACTTTCAGGTGGAGGGCGATTGTTCCAACCTCTTTGTGGACCCTGACTTAATTAGCACTATCTTGAACAACCTGCTATCAAATGCACTCAAATATTCGCCAGATGATAGCCCGGTCAGTTTGCTGCTAGAGCGTCAGGAAAAGCAGCTGATAATAGAGGTAAGAGATAATGGCAAAGGGATTCCCACCGAAGATCAGACTGCGCTTTTTGATGCTTTTTTTAGGGCGCGCAACGCTGGTGTGGTAGAGGGTACTGGCTTGGGGCTTAGTATTGTTAAACAGTGCGTAGCGCTGCATGGTGGCACGATCGAGCTTCAAAGTGAGGTTGGTAGAGGAACAATCTTTAGAATCACGCTGCCTCTAGATTCTCTATCTGCCTCGGAACTGCCTCTGTCGGCTGGGGCATACGCGCGGTTAACCAGCGAACCAGAGCAGATCTCAACTATCCTCGGCGGTAGCTGATGTTTCACTAGAAGAGAGACCACTGGCTTGCGAGGTGGTTACTAACCTAGCGCAAATTTTTAGCGCAGCGCTGATATCGGGCAAAACGGTAACATTTGCCAAGGTACACTCTAGTATTTCAGACTCAACGTCCAGCCACCGAGCAACTAAAAGCAGTTGCTCAGGCGTCAATGACTCGATCACCTCGACCATAGCGTGGTTACATCGAGCATAATCAACCTGATTCGGCCCACAAGTAATCATCTACCCAAATAAAATTACTACATATTTTTTATTTTTTCACGAGAAATTAATACTAGCATCTCCCTATAGACCCACTCAAGTGCAGCCATTCATAGAACAATCCCTCCCGTATCCATAGATAATCGAAAGGGTAAAGAATGCCGTCGCTTGTCAGCAGTTTGCGACCCAATGCTCTAGTCGTCACGGCTATTATCCTATCTGTTTTTTTCATGGATATCTGCTTGAGATTGCTTTCTTACGCTATCTAGTCGTTTTGGTTGTACGACTTATGCAGTTCGCGCAGGAACGGCGTGTTTGTTTTTGCTTGCCCCTCATTCTGTATTTTTTATTGTTGGGGCCCATGTATCTGGAACTGGCGATCGCCTACATGGGCCCCTTCTCAGAGGTCGTTGCCTATTCTGGTTGCGGGAGGTGCCGACACCTTTATCTTTGGGGGGAGGTGCTATTGTCCTCTATGGCGTTATGCTAACCAATCAGAGAAAACCCTCTGTGAAATAACCTGCGGAGTCATGTCCGGTCTAAGGATATGCTCTCCCTTTTCAAACAGTTCAAGAATCAAGGGCTTAGAAACAACTCTTAGAAACAACTTATGTGTGGTATTGCTAGTGTCTTTGGTTCTGATGTGTCGGCGCAGTACGACTTTCCTTCTATACTGTCCAATCTGGTTCACCGTGGACCAGACGATACTGGCGTCGTTCAGCAAGAAAACTGGGCGCTAGGGCATCAGCGGCTTTCTATCGTTGATGTGGCTGGCGGGCACCAGCCTATGCAGGCCGTGCCGAAGCAGCTCTACTGTATCTGCAACGGTGAGATTTACAATTTTCAGGAGTTGCGATCGCATCACTTCTCGGACTACAGCTTCCAAACTGCTGCCGATAGCGAAATTCTCTTACCGCTTTTTCAACAGTTTGGAGAAGAGCTAGTCCAGCATATCGAAGGTATGTATAGCTTTGTGATTAGCGATGGTGAAGAGTGGATAGCAGGACGCGATCGCATTGGCATCAAACCGCTCTACTACGGCACCACAGGCGACGATATCTTCTTTGCCTCGGAGCTAAAGGCACTCGTCAACTGCGCCGAGCGCATCTACGAATTTCCAAACGGCCACTACTACCACTCACAAGCAGGCTTAGTTCCCTACTATCAGCTGCCAGAAACTCACACCTTCGAGAAAGACGTTGAGACTATCATCACCGACCTTCAGCAGACGCTAGCCAGAAGCGTGAAAAAGCGACTGATGTCGGATGTGCCCGTGGGCGTCTTTCTCAGCGGCGGCCTCGATTCGAGCATTATTGCCGCCCTGATGAAGCAACAAGTCGACGAGCTGCATTCTTTTTCTGTCGGATTACCGCATTCACCCGACCTAAAGGCAGCGCGTCTAGTGGCAGAGCATCTGGGCACTGTGCATCACGAATACGTCTATTCCGAAGCCGAGATGCAGGAGGTTCTATCAGACGTTATCTACTATCTGGAGTCCTACGATCCGGCGCTAGTTCGGAGTGCCATTCCTTGCTACATTGTTTCGCGGCTGGCGAGTGAGCATGTCAAAGTCGTGCTTAGTGGCGAAGGCGCGGACGAACTCTTTGCAGGCTACAGCTATTTCGAGGACTACGACGACCCGATGAAGCTGCACAAAGAGGCGACCAACATTCTTCAGGGTTTGCACAATCTCAATTTACAGCGAGTCGATCGGATGACAATGGCACACAGCATAGAAGGGCGCGTCCCGTTTTTGGACGTTGACTTTATTGAGCTTTGCATGCGCATCAACCCCCATCTAAAGCTGTACTCGACCTCTGGAACCGAGAAATGGCTGCTGCGCAGAGCGTTTGAAGATTTGCTGCCGTCAGAGATTGTCTGGCGAGACAAGATGGAGTTCGCCCAGGGGTGCGCCTCCTCTGGCGTCTTGGAAACTCATGCTGAAGCCACTGTTTCACAAGAGGAACTAGCCGAGGCGAAGGCGAAAGGATTGCCCGTCAGCAGCCAAGAGGAACTGTTCTACTACCGAATTTTCGAGAAACATTTCCCTCACCCGGATGCAGCTAAGGTGATCGGTCGGTGGGGGGGAACGCTCCATTGAGGAAGATGCTGGTAAACCACTGCTCTGTAGGAGTGTGGCATATATTTGGTACCTGTTTGGCGTGCACACCGGGGCCCACCCCGGCCTGCGGCCACCCCTCCCAAAAGGGGATCTACTTCAGGCTGTGAAGCTCTAGGAGATCTAACAACTTAATATCACAGCCGGGACAAATCCCCTCCTGGGAGGGATGGCGCGTAGCGACGAGGTGGGCCCGGCTACCAGCGTCCAATTTTCAGGTCCCTATCTACCAGCAGTTTTCTTTCTAAACTTCTCTACAGAGGCCGAATACGCCACCTTAATCAGCGGCAGAATTCGATCAAACGTTTCTTCTGTCGGAGATAGCACCTGCACCCAGCCCATTCAGGCATAGACTGGATGCGGCATTAATTCATTCAGCAACGTGAAATCGTGACCAGTGCAGACGATGCCGCCTTTCGCCGGGCGGGGTGGTTTGGCTCCAAACAGATCGATGTAGGTTGCTTTGGGCAATCCTATGGCTAGTCGGAAGACACGGTCGCGACCAAGCAGAGAGGCTTTGTCATTTTCGCCATCTTTCTCTTTGATAGTGCAAAAGTAAACGCCGCTGGGCAGTAGTCTGCCAGGACTATAGAACAGAGAAGTTTCTCCCCAGCTAGATTTTGGGACAACGCCATCAAACTCAGCGCACATTCGACGAACTACCGCGTCAGGGGTCATTGGTTTCCGGGGAATAGGATGCATAACTCTATGAGAACAGCCACGCAATTAATATCACTGGAAATAGAGCTGCGAAGAGCCATACAACTTTTGGTATGCGCCGACGACGCGGTTTGGGGAAAGTAATCTCCGGTGATTTTCTACGGACTGCAACTACTTTCTGTCCTAGTTCTCGGATAGCTATCTCGCAATCCTCAACTTTTTCTTTGAGTTTCAAACTTTCAAACAAAGCCTTTGCCTCTTCGTAGGCGGCTTTGGCCTCCCACTTTTGGTCAAGTCTAGCGAGAGCACTGGCTTTGTTGAGATAGGAAGCAGCTTCGCTGTTGCAATCACCAATCTCGTGCATGATTTCTAAAGCCTGTTGATGAATTTCTATCGCCTTTTGATACTGACCTAGTGAAAAGTAGGCAAGACCTATGTTTCCAAGGGCTCTAGCTTCGCCATCATAATCGCTAACCTCACGCATTATTTCTAACGCTTTTCGATACAAGTCTATTGCCTGCTGAGATTGACAAAGTAAATTACGTGTATTGCCTAAATTGCAGAGGGCTCTGGCTTCACCGTCAAGATCACCAATCTCGCGCGCAATCTCCAGAGCCAATTGATAAAAATCGATTGCCTGCTGGGGCTGGTTAAGTGAATAGTAGACATTACCTAGATTGCAGAGGGAGCTAGCTTCGCCATTACGATTGTTAATCTCGCGCATGATTTCTAAAGCCTGGAGGTAGAAGTCGCCTGCTCTCTCATGCTCGCCTATTGAATCATAGACATTGCCTATGTTACCAAGGGAACTAGCTTCGCCATGACGACAGCCAACGCCCTTATCAATCTCTAGAGCCTTCCGATAGGAGTCAATAGCTTGGTGATACTGGCAAAGCGAACTGTAGGAATTGCCTAAACCTGACAGGGAATTAGCTTCACCGTTACGATCGCTTATCTCTCTCGCAATCTCTATAGATTTCCGATAATACTCAACCGACTCAGCGACCCTGCCACTATATCGCAATGAATCACCGAAGTTTTTCAGTGCCTTCATCTGCCCTGCTATATTCTTCTTCTCCTCCGCCAATCTTAGAGACTTCTGATACTGTTGCAACGCATCATCGTAAGCATACTTCTTCTCATACGCTTCGCCCAAAGCGTTGTACGACGTAATCAACAAAGAAGACTCCGGCGAACTCTCCTCCAAGCTCGCAATCTGTTCCTGCAATGCCTCAATTGAGAGCGCACTTCCTTTTTCCTCATTGTCTATTCTAATTGCTGTCAGCGGCTCGCTCACATCTGACTGTCTCACCGCCGCTTCAAACTCAAACACGCCGCCTCGCCAACTCCAGAAATCAGGCGCTCGTTGCCCAATCTTAGTTGCCACCGCATCCGGCACCCACAGCACCACCGCAAACTCAAACCGCAGCAGCGCCTCCCGCGTCCACTGCAAAGAAAAGAAAAACTGCTCCTGCTCCGACTGCTCTTCCCCTAGCGTCACCCCCAACAGCGCCTCCGCATTCAGCACCGTCACCACCGCAGGCTCTCCCGACCGCAGCCTCGGCTCCCTTTCAATTAATTCCTCAATACTCGCTCGCATGCTCGGCTGCTTCGGGTTCAGCCGCACCCGAAAAGGCGCAATCCCTTTCCCCCGCAGCTCAGCCTCATACGCCTCAATCATCTCCATTTGCTGATTCCGGTCATTGCAAACCGCAATCAGCAGCTCCAAACTCTGCGAATTCGCCTCAGCCGTTAATATCAGCCGCCGCAAAGCCCTACGATTGTTCTTCTCTAACTCAGAGGTTTCTAGCTCAGAGGTTGAGTCCAGGCTTGAATCCAGATTGGAATATAGGTCAGTTGGAGAGTCAGCTTCAGACATAGCCTATCCCTCAGCCTCGATTAACTTTCGACGCTTCAGCAAATCCAAAATCAGCGGATGCAAATCATACCAAAGCTCATCGTTCTCATACTCCAGCACGTACAGCCCGTGCAGCAGCTTCAAAAACTCTGCACTGTTGGCATCTGGTGGCGCGAACTCCTGATAAGTTTTAGCTAGCAAAGTGAACATGTTACTGCCCAACGTTCGTGAAAATTGAATCCGTAAATTCTTCGCCGCTTCCTTCAAAACGTCCGCGTCTATCTTTACATCGGCTTGCTCCGGGTCTTCGTCTATCCTCGACATGCACTCCCGGCAACATTCTCGCGCTAGCCGCACCATCTCCCGCAGCACGCCGCCGCTGAGCATGATAATCTCTTGCTTAGTCTCAGGCTCTATCAATTCTTCAGGAATTCGTTTCTCTAGAATGGCCTGCAACGTTTCTATGCTGCCTTCAATGGGTTCAGCATCAGATTGATGCGCCTGTTCTCGATGAAAGAATTTGGTCACCGATAGCTGAATAATCTGGCTACGAGCGTTCATCGTTGCGACTAGAACCGGATCGCGAATAGCCGCAATTGGGATGGTAAAGACGATCCTGATATTAGGCAGATACAGCGAGTTGATATGTTCTTGAAAGAGAGTACGAAAGACTGCCAGGTCTAGCTTCTCTAAATCGTCAACGATTACCAGAATAGGCTTTTTCGTAGCAATCTGAATTTCAGTCGCAATTAGATCAATCTGCGTTGCCAGGTCTGAAACGCTGTTTTGATAGATCTCTTTGATCTCTTCTCGAAACGCTTTCTCGGTTTGTAGCTTGCCGCGAAAGAATTCTAGAATGTTCGCGCCAACCGACATCTCCTGCGCAATCTGTTTGACATAGACCTCAGACTTTACCTGCGTAAACCACTTGATCAACTTATTCTGCGTGTCTTCCGGAATGGGCACATTTTCCGACAGCGCCTTTTCCATCAGCGTCAGCGCAATCGAATACAGAATGTTGATGTGGTTTACATCAGATAGCTCGACCCGATCCGCAATCGAAAAGCCGACCGAGTACAGCCCTCTTTCTCTCATCTGAGCGGAAAGCTGACCCAGCAGCGTCGACTTCCCGCAGCCCAAATGCCCGGTAAAAAACAGCTTGCTATTGTCTTCAGAGGTAAGAATTTCCTGCCGCAGGTCTTTGAGCGTCTTTTGCCCGTACGCCACGCGAAACTTTTCTATCTCTTCGGGCTCGAAAAGAGGAAATAGCCTTAGATTGCGATAGACCTGCGTAAACTGGGCGAGCCGGGTCATGCTTTACATGCTAGAAACCATGCCCCATCATACCGCTAGGCCAAAAATAAAAATCCCTAGTTCAAATAATGAACTAGGGACGGTTTGACTTGAATCTAAAAAAGCTGAATTTGAAGAAGCTGGCTGATAAGAGTTGGTTTATGACAGAACGAGCTGAAGCTACTCGGCCCGCTGCTTGCTGTTGACTTTGGCCATGCCTAGACAGGCAGCCGCGATCGCAACCCCGCCTACAACCATCCAAGGCGAACTTGCATAGTGGATATCGGTGTTTTCTATCTGCTCCAAACCAGTCTGAGCCATCAGACCAAGATCAATGTCTCCCTTAGTCACTGGCACAGTCACAATATCCTGATGCCCTTCTTTCTTGATATCGATTTCCCAGTCGCCGCTGATTGGCTGATCGGGGACAAAGGTAAAGCGTCCCCGACTGTCAGTCTTGCCAACGGCATGGACGCGATAGGGCTGATCGGGCGCATAGACTTTGACCTTTGCACCTTTTAGCGGCTGACCGTTGCTAAAGGTCGTGCGCAGCTGTAGGCGATCGCTCGATTCACCGCTCGCCTGAGAGTCCAAAACGTAGTTGGTCTGGACCTGGTGCGCCATTGCTTGGGTGGGCGCGATCGCCAGACCAGCCACAGCTGCAATCAGCAAAACCTTACGAGAAAGAATTTGTTTCATAGAATTACCCTGCTTTTGACAGGTTGAAGCAATTAGCCTAAATGGATGACCAATCAGGCATAAAACTAACTGTATAGTTGCCCAGTTTAAGCCTGGACACAACAAGCCAGCTCAATACCAACGCACCTTGTATGACGCAACCTACATATAATGCAACCTACCTAATGCATCTTATCTACAGGCTGCTATTGTCCTGCCACTACATGGTTATCCACTACGACTCCTGGCGTCCATAGTACAGTGCCAGTTTTTTGAACTTTGGTTCGATAGGCTACAGTTTCTAGCCCGATCGCCTTCAATCCGAGGCTACATCAGTCAGATTCTTTGCGTCCCACTTCAGTACCGAAGCGTCGATACCCTCTAGCTGCTTACGCTTAGAATCGGCTTCAAACCAGGCGATAATCTGCTGATTGCTCAGCGCTTCTACGGTCGTGCCTAGATCTTTGGCTATGTAGACCAGTAGCTTGCCAGTCGACAGCGTCAGCCGAGCGAGAAATTTCTCGGGTGTGGTTAGTAGGGCTGCATCTACGGCAGCGGATTCTTCTTCAGTTAGAAACTGTAGAGACATAGTTTTTGCAAGGTTGATTCGAGAGGATTGAATATCAAGCGTTCGCGTTTTTCGTTTTGACGAGATAGCCGCACTGGTGCTCGCCGTTGACTAGCCAGTGGGTGCGCTCTACCGAACAGTCTGGCAGGGCGACCGCAAACATGGCGAGCTCGTGACCGCAGACGGTGGGATAGGATTCGGCAATATGGGCGATCGCACAGTTGTATTCTGTAATCACGAATGCCGCGCCTTCTGCTCCGGCCACTTCATCGGCCGGATAGCACTCTGTCATGTATCCTTCTGCTTGGCGTAGCTTTACCAGCGTTTGCATCCGTTCTTTGAGCGGCGCATCGCCTAGTTGCTTTCTGTATTCTTTGGCCTTGCTCTGCCACTGGTGTTTTAGCAGCTTGCCGACGTGCTCTGGGCCCAACGTATCGGCCACAGTGTTTAGCAGCGATAGCGCAAACTGATCGTACTGATCAGGAAACTGCTCTCTACCTCGACGGCTAAGCTGATAGACGTGGTTAGGGCGCCCCATTCCCTCTTGACTGGTTTGATGCGCTATGAGCCCATCGGACTCTAGATTTTTGAGGTGGCGACGGATGCCTTGGGGGGTGATGTCCAGGTGGTGGGCGATCGCCGCAGCCGTTGCTGTTCCCCGCTTTAGCAAAAATCGTAAGATGTCTTCTTTCATAGAAGAGGAGCCTTTCGCAGCAGCTTCTGTAGAGGCTTTAGAAGTGACCTCTGAAACCTCCATAGCTTCTGAAACCTCCGTAATTTCTGAAGCCTCTGTTTTAACGACCTCCTTTTTAGAAACTTTCTGAGAAGGTTTCTTCAAAGACGGCTTTGAGGTTGATTGAGCAGTTACTTTTTGGTGCACAAGTCCCCTTCAAATCTCTGCAAATCTCGATAGCGAACCGATCTAGCACTCTTCTAGCACTTTATCTCGGCCTCTACAGCAAACCGGGCGCTAAGTCGATAACCACGTTAATAATACTTTAGAAACACTTTTGTTGCTAAAACCCATGTCCTTAAAGTAACCTTTATTTAAGTAGTTAAACAACACGCATGTTGCTTTAGTCATTCAAGCTTAGCATCTGCTCCTGACGCTTTGACTCCTGCTAATCCCAAAACGACCGTTAAACGACCACAGCAATTCAGAGGCACCACAGGCACGATGAGTATCCCCAACACCACGCAAGGCTCCGATAAAAGTCTCGAAATTATGCGGAACTTTGCTCAGAGCTACGCCAAACGAACCGGCACCTACTTCTGCCAGGATCTGGGTGTCACTGCGGTTGTGCTAGAAGGGCTCGCCAAGCACAAAGATGACCTGGGTGCGCCTCTGTGCCCTTGCCGTCACTACGAAGACAAGGAAGCCGAAGTCAAAGTCACCTATTGGAACTGCCCCTGTGTGCCCATGCAGGAGCGCCAAGAATGTCACTGCATGCTTTTCTTAACAGAAGACAACCCCTTCTCCGGAACAGAAAGAGAAATTACTTTCGACCAGATTCGCGAAGTTACTGATAAGTAGCAGTCCACTGCCACAGCAGCCTGTTGCCTACGCCCCCCTTTTCATCTTTTGAAACCTACACTCACCCAGTTTTGGGTCTTTCACCTCTCATGAGTTCTAGCGTCCAATCTGTCGTCAGCCAGCCATACAAGTACGGTTTCGTCACTGATATCGAGGCCGATAGTCTCCCTCGCGGCCTAAGTGAAGACGTCGTTCGAGCGATCTCTGCTAAGAAAGATGAGCCTCAGTTCATGCTCGACTTTCGGCTCAAGGCGTATTATCGCTGGCTAGAGATGGAAGAACCCGCCTGGCCCAACGTCAAATATCCACCGATTGACTACAACGAGATTGTCTACTACTCGGCCCCCAAGCAAACTGAGAAAAAGCTAGACAGCCTAGAGGAAGTCGACCCGGCCCTGCTAGATACCTTTGACAAGTTAGGCATCTCTATCAATGAGCAAAAGCGACTAGCCAATGTCGCTGTAGACGTTGTTTTCGACAGCGTTTCTATTGCCACCACTTTCAAAAAGGATTTGGCTAAGCACGGCGTGATCTTCTGCTCTATTTCTGAAGCGGTCAAAGAGCACCCCGAGCTAGTGAAAAAGTATTTGGGGACAGTCGTTCCGGTTGGAGATAACTACTTCACTGCTCTGAATTCTGCGGTTTTTTCTGATGGGTCATTTGTCTACTTACCCAAGGGTGTCAAATGTCCGATGGACTTATCTACTTACTTTCGGATTAACAACGGCGACTCTGGTCAGTTCGAGCGGACGCTGATTGTGGCTGAAGAGGCAAGCTCCGTTACCTATCTAGAAGGCTGCACCGCACCGATGTACGACAGCAATCAGCTTCATGCGGCTGTAGTTGAGCTAGTCGCTTTGGACAACGCAGAGATTAAATACTCTACGGTTCAGAACTGGTTCGCTGGCGACGAGAACGGCAAAGGCGGCA
Source organism: Cyanobacteria bacterium P01_D01_bin.1 (assembly GCA_039111275.1). Lineage (GTDB taxonomy): Bacteria > Cyanobacteriota > Cyanobacteriia > Phormidesmidales > Phormidesmidaceae > Phormidesmis. Next base: position 53,272 of record JBCCOH010000005.1, read on the forward strand.
TCTACAACTTTGTGACTAAGCGCGGCCTTTGCAAAGGTGTCAATTCCAAAATCTCCTGGACCCAGGTAGAGACTGGTTCGGCTATCACCTGGAAGTATCCTAGCTGTGTTCTGGTGGGCGACAACTCGGTGGGTGAGTTCTACTCTGTCGCGCTGACGAACAACTATCAGCAGGCGGACACGGGGACCAAGATGGTCCATGTTGGCAGAAACACCCGCAGCACCATCATCTCGAAAGGTATTTCCGCTGGAAAATCTAAAAACAGCTATCGCGGTCTAGTGCAAATTAATCCAAAGGCTGCAGGCGCTCGCAACTATTCGCAGTGTGACTCTATGCTGCTAGGCGATACGTCTAATGCCAACACATTTCCATACATTCAGGTACAGAACAGCTCAGCCCAGGTAGAGCATGAGGCTTCAACGTCAAAGATTGGAGAAGATCAGCTCTTTTACTTTGCTCAGCGTGGTATCTCACCCGAAGATGCGGTCTCGATGATCATTAGCGGGTTTTGCCGCGACGTGTTCAACGAGCTGCCAATGGAGTTTGCGGCGGAGGCGGACAAGCTGCTCAGTCTCAAGCTAGAAAATTCGGTCGGCTAGAAAGTTCAAACACCCTTCGACTCCGCTCAGGGTTCGGTGTTAGTACTGATCGGCGGCCGAGTGTAGTCGTAGAGCTTTGCTCTTCTCGTTCGCCCCTGGCGTTCGCGAGGAGTAGAGTAGCCAAAACCTATCAGCTCAAAAGACCTATTAAAGCGATCACCAGAAAATACACAGATGATCAACGAGAACGCTAAAACTATCCTTTCTGTTCGCAACCTACGTGCCAGTGTTGACGGTACGGAAATCCTCAAAGGCGTTAATTTTGAGGTAAAGGCCGGGGAGGTCCACGCCATTATGGGCCTTAACGGCTCTGGTAAGAGCACTTTTTCGAAGGTGCTAGCGGGACACCCGAATTATGAGGTGACTGCGGGTGAAGTCGTTTTCCAGGGAATCGATCTGCTGGAGCTAGAGCCGCATGAGCGAGCAAACTCAGGTGTTTTCTTGGCGTTTCAGTATCCACTAGAGATTCCTGGGGTTAGCAATCGCGACTTTCTGCGGGTGGCGTACAATGCCCATCGCAAAGCCAATGACGAAGAAGAAATTGACGTCTTCGATTTTGACGACTTGGTAGAAGAGCGGTCTGAGATTGTGAAAATGGACGTTAGCTTCCTAGATCGCAGCGTGAACGAGGGCTTTTCGGGCGGTGAGAAGAAGCGGAATGAGATTTTGCAGATGGCGCTGCTAGAGCCGACGCTAGCGATTCTAGACGAGACCGATTCGGGTCTGGATATCGATGCGCTCAAGACGGTTTCTGAAGGGGTCAATCAGCTGAGTACGCCGAAGAATGCGTCTGTATTGATTACGCACTACCAGCGACTGCTCAACTACATCGTGCCGGACTACGTGCATGTGATGGCGCAGGGCCGGATTGTGAAAACCGGCGGTAAAGAACTGGCTCAAGAGCTGGAGTCTCGTGGGTATGACTGGATCGTAGCTGAGGAGGCGGTGGCTTGATAATGACAAGAACTGCGGGCTCAGCTTCAAATTCTGGCAAAGGTGCTGGCAAAGGTGCTGGCAAAGGAGCTAAAGGTGCGATCGCCCGTCAGACCTATCTGAAGCATCTGCTAACGCAGTCGGCGGCGGCGGCGGACGAATCGCCTTTGGATCTAAAGGCTATAGGGCTGAAAACTTTGCGCGACCGGGCGATCACACTGGTTAACGAACGCTCTTTTCCCTCTGGCAAAGACGAAGAGTGGCGCTTTACTGACCTTTCTGACATGCTGGCGCGGCCCTTCCAAAGAGCGCAGCCAGTTTCTAAAGTGCAGCCGGTTTCTACAGCAGACGATAGCTGGAGCGATCATCTGAGTCTGCTAACAGATGGCGCTCGCCTAACGACAGTCAATGGCCACTATGTTCCAGCGCTTTCTGAAGAGGCCCAGGAGGCAGCTCAGTCTGAAGGCGTGGTCATCGGACCGCTCTCAGTCTTGTTGAGCAACCCCGACTATGCCAAAAAGCTGACGCCGCTTCTAGAGAAGCGACTGGCTCAAGTGAAAGGGGGCGGTGAGGTCTTCACGGCGCTGAACACAGTTGGTTTCACAGATGTGATGGTGGTTTGGGTGCAGGCGGACCAAGTGGTCGATCGGCCTATCTACATTGCTCGCGGGTCGCAGGGTGAGTTTATTTCGCAGGTGCGATCGCTCGTCATCGCCGAAAGCCACGCAAAGTTCACTCTAGTCGAGTCCTTCTTTGGCCAAAACGAAGACAAAACCGCCTGCTGTAGCGTGGAGCAAGGAGAAGACCTAGAAGAAAATATAGGCGCTCGCTGCAACAACAGCGTTACTGAAATTTGGCTGGCAGCAGGTGCACAGGTCGATCACGTCCGGGTTCAAGACGAAAATGTGAACACGTTTCACTTAGCCAAGACCGCCGTTGACCAAGCAGCAGATAGTCAGTATCGATGCACAGCTATCGATCTAGGAGCCAAACTATCGCGTCATCATATAGAGGTTTATCAGTCTGGGCCTCAGACCAATACCCAGATGTATGGTCTGAGTGCGCTAGGCGATCGCCAGCTAGCCGATACCCACAGCCTGCTTGCTCTCACTTACCCCTACGGCAGCGCTACCCAGCTTCAGAAAAACATCGTTGACGATAGAGCCCACTGCGTCTTTAACGGCAAAGTCTATGTCTCTCGTGCCGCGCAGCTAACGGACGCTGCGCAGCTCAATCGTAACCTGATGCTTTCGACCAAGGCGCGGGTAGATACCAAGCCCGAACTAGACATCGTTGCCGATAATGTCAAATGCGCCCACGGTGCCACAGTCAGCCAGCTTCAGGCTGACGAGATTTTTTACTTGCAGAGCCGAGGCATCTCCGCCCACCAGGCACAGCGGCTGCTGCTGTACGGCTTCGGCATGGAGATTGTCGAAAAGATTTCAGTTCCTTCGATCAGAGCAGCACTAAGCAAACGCCTCAGAGATTGGGCGAACTAATGCAACCCGGCTTTCTCGCAAAAATAGCCAATCCATCCACCCCCTCTCTAATGACAGCCATCACCATCGCTCCAGTTTTACTCGCCAACGAAGTCCGCGCTGACTTTCCTATCCTCAACCAAAACGTCAACGGCAAGCCGCTAGTTTACTTGGACAATGCGGCAACGTCACAAAAGCCGCAGGCCGTTCTAGACGCGATGGCTCACTATTATCAGGTTGATAATGCTAACGTTCATCGTGGCGTACATACGCTCAGTGCTAGGGCGACAGAAGCCTACGAAGGCGCAAGAGACAAAGTTGCAGCCTTTATCAATGCGTCCTCTCGTGACGAGATTGTCTTTACTCGGAATGCGAGCGAGGCCATAAACCTGGTCGCTTACGCCTGGGGCCTCAGCAATCTAGAAAAGGGCGATGAAATATTGCTATCGGTGATGGAGCACCACAGTAACCTGGTTCCTTGGCAGTTAATTGCTCAAAGGACTGGCGCGGTGTTAAGGCACGTGCCTTTGAGCGCAACCGAGGAATTTGATCTGGCCGCGTTCCATCAGCTCATGGGTGATAAGACCAAGATAGTGGCGGTGAATCACATTTCTAATACGCTGGGCTGTATTAACCCGGTTCAAGAAATCGTTGAGACAGCGCAGAAGTATGGGGCAAGGGTGTTGATTGACGCTTGTCAGAGCGTGCCGAATATGCCTGTAGATGTGCAAGCGCTGGGCTGTGATTGGCTAGTCGCCTCTGGTCACAAGATGTGCGGACCGACGGGCGCGGGCTTTTTGTATGGCAAGCTAGAAGTGCTTCAGGCGATGCCGCCATTCCTGGGCGGCGGCGAGATGATTCAAGATGTGTCACTCGATCATGCAACCTATGCAGAGTTACCTCACAAGTTTGAAGCGGGCACACCTGCGATCGCAGAGGCTGTCGTCTTGGGCGCGGCTGTCGACTACCTTAGCAATATCGGCATGGATCGCATTGCTGACTACGAGCATTTTTTGACCGCTTATCTGTATGAGCAGATCGCTCAGGTGCCACAAATTAAACTGTACGGCCCCAAGCCTCAGAAAGATGGGTCTGGTAGAGCTGCGATCGCCACTTTCACTGTCAAAGGCGTCCATGCCCAAGATCTTTCTACCTTACTAGATCAATCTGGCATTGCTATTCGCTCTGGCCACCACTGCACACAGCCCCTGCACAGCATTTTAGGTGTTAATTCTACCGCTAGAGCCAGCCTCTACTTCTACAACACACCCACAGAGATTGACGCCTTTATCTCATCGCTAAAAGAGACAATCGATTTCTTCGGCAGTATCTTTGAATGATGCTAGCAGCGAGGCCGCTGCGATCATATCCGAGCCCCTTTCTTCCGTCTTTTTATGGTTTTGTCGGTGTATGGTTTTGTTGGTGGCTGTACCACAATGTAGCGGTGGCAGTTTGTTAGGTAGCTTTTGATGTTAGCAGAAGACGGGACAGTTCTAGAAGTGGCCTGTGAAAGTTTGAAAACATGCGGGGAATCATATTGATATGAACTTAGCATTAGGCATGATTGCTTTAAAATAGAATGCCAGTTCTTTCAAAGCGATCTGCATAGTCAGGAGCCTATCACTCAAAACATGGAGCTAGCTGACACCCAGAAAGGAGATAGTTCAGCTAAGGCAGCTGTCTCCCTGTCTAATTCCTCGCCCAGTGCCAAAGAGGTAGGCTTAGACGGCAAAGAACTGTTATCAGATGAAACTTTCTTGCCAGGGTATTCTCCTGACCATTATCTACAGTGCCTATGTCAGCATCCTGTTCTCTACAGCGGTGACATAGGAGCAGCAGCGCGCATCATTACCAAAGCAGCGACCTACATACTTGATATAGAGAGGGTGAGTCTCTGGCAATACAGCGAGTTCGCAGCCTTTACTCTACTGTGCCGATACGATAGGAAACTAGACACCTACTACAAAGGGACGGTGCTACAGCCCGAGGATCATACGCCCTATTTCAAAACTTTGGATAGCCGCCCTGAGCTGCTTGTCGAAGATATCTCGCGGCCGGTTCCCGCTGTCAATCATTTGGTCAGAGCGGGGTTGACTTATCAGTGTTCAGGCGCTTTCTTGGAGCTACCTATCCGACGTAAGGGTGTAGTTGTAGGGGTGCTTTGGTGTGAACATGCCGAACCCCGTCAATGGACAGCGTTAGAGAAAGCGAGTGCGCTCTCTATCTCTCTATCGGCGGCAATAGCTGTCGATACACAGCAGCACAAGGCACTAGCCGATACGCTTCATCAGCAGCATCGGCAGCTAAAGCGAGAAACAATCGAGCGTGAACAAGCAGAGCTAGCCTGGCAAGAAAGTCAGCGATTTATTCAGGGGATCATTGACGCTAGCACTAATATCTTGTACATCGATAGCTTTGCAGATGGCAGCAATTTCTATGTGAATCGATGGATTGAGAATGTACTGGGCTACGAACCTAGCGAACTACAGCAGTTAGGGTCCCACTACCTAGAGCAGCTGGTCCATCCCGAAGAACAGGTTTTGATGGTTGAAGAGCGGCGAAAGCTGGCTGCAATCAACGATGGCGAAGTCGTTGAAAATGAGTACCGATTTCGGCACCGTCAGGGGCACTGGCGATGGCTTTTGTGTCGAGAGACCGTGTTTCAGCGGGGCGGCGATGGTGAGCCAACGCAGATATTTGGCACCGCAACAGATATCACCAAGCATAAACGTGCAGAAGTTGCGCTCAAGGAGTTTAATCAAGAACTAAAGCGACTGGCAAGAATGGACGGCCTCACTCAGGTAGCCAATCGCCGTTCTTTTGATGAGTTTTTAGAGCAGGCGTGGAAGAATATTGGCTCTGGTCGTTCAACGCTATCGCTGATTCTGTGCGATATCGACTACTTTAAAAGTTTTAATGATACGTACGGACATCAGGCTGGGGATATATGCCTAAGGCAGGTTGCTGAGGTGATCGCCCAAACGGTGAAGCGTAGCACCGATCTGGTTGCTCGCTACGGCGGTGAGGAATTCGCAGTTGTTTTGCCTAACACCAGCACGGCTGGAGCAGAATACGTAGCTGATCAAATTCGTCTGGCCGTGAGACTGCTTAATATCGAGCACAATCAGTCTGAAGTGAGTGACCGCATTACTCTGAGCCTAGGCATTGCCTCGATTAGCTCTACTGACGACGCCCATCCTGATATGCTGATTGCCGCTGCCGATCAGGGTTTGTACAGTGCTAAGTATGGTGGACGCGATCGCGCCTGTACTAGCGAAATAGACCAAGGATGCAAACCAGTAAAATACAACCAGTGAAAATAAAATAGGACCAGTGAAAACAAACGCCGTTCGTGCTATAGACACCCTGGGCATCGCATACGATCTTTTGACCTACGATGTCGATCCCGATGACCTAACGGCCACTACCACCGCGCAAAAGCTCCATTTACCGACCGATCAGGTATTCAAGACGCTAGTCGTTAATGGCAACCGCCACGGAACTGCTTTAGCGGTCATTCCTAGCAACCATCAGCTAGATCTCAAGGCTTTAGCTAAAGTCAGTGGCGATCGCCACGTCAAGACGGTGCCACTCAAGCAGGTACAGCCGCTAACTGGCTACATCCGAGGCGGTGTGACTGCTTTAGCCTGTAAGAAACCCTATCCCGTTTTTCTAGACGAGTGGGCACAGCTATATGAACAAATTGCAGTTTCTGCGGGCATGCGCGGCCTCATGATCATGCTACGAACAGAGGACTACATCAGAGCAACTAGCGCAACGGTCAGCCAAATTTCATCTGAAACGGATTAACTGCATCGGTTAGCGCTGCACCAAGAACATGTATCCACGTCCGCGAATAGTCACGATGTACTTTGGATTGTGTGTTGTGTCGTTGAGCTTGATTCGCAACCGAGAGATGTGCACATCGACTGTCTTGGTGTCGGCTGCGCTGCTAGCGTCGTAGCCCCACAGCAATTCAAGGATTTCTCCCCGTGAGAAAATATGGCCGGGTCTACTAGCTAGCAGCTCTATCAGACGAAACTCTATCTCAGTTAGTCGCAGGTGGTGCCCCTCTATGAAGGCTTTGCGAGCACCTGGATCAAGAATCAGCTTTCCGACTTCGATAATAGGTTGCCGAATCGCAGGAAGCTCTTGCTCTTGCCTTCTAGGAACCCGGCGAAGAATAGAGCGAATACGGGCAATCAGTTCTTTTGTCGAAAACGGCTTGACAATATAGTCATTTGCGCCGAGTTCTAGGCCAGTCACTCGATCTGATGAGCTGCCCAGGACAGTGGCCATAATAATTGGCACGTCAGACACAGCTCTTAGTGCTTGACAAACCTGAAAGCCGTCTAGCTTTGGCATCAGAATATCTAAGACAACAAGATCAATGCTTTCAGCAGATGTTTGAAAGCAGTTCAGGGCCTCTTGGCCGTCGGCAGCGACAATTACCTGATAGCCAGAAGCCTTAAGACTATGGGTTAGGGCTGCTCTGGTACGCTGGTCATCTTCAGCAATCAAAATGGTGTGGCTTGACTTACTCACTATCAAAAAGATGTTTGTTAAAAAAGTAGGCTTTGAAAAAGCAGAAAAAATGGCTACGAAGAGAAACCGTAGCCTCTAAGAGACAAGAGATAAACGGACCGAATAAATAGGCCGAATAAACGGGCAAACGAAGCCGATAACCGTGGCAGGCCAAAGCCAACGCAGACCCACAAGCCCTTCTGTAAAGGAGGGCTCAGTCTATGTATGCTGACGAGAGTTCTTCTAAAACTTCTTTACTCAGCAGAACTCAGGCAGAGCCAACGCCCTGCTTTCGGATTCCAAGTCTGCTCTCTACGCAAAAAGTCGGTATGTCATCAAGATGAATCACTTACTCAGACACGCTCTCCAAGCAGCGATCAATTACAAGTTCCTATAGATATATAAAGCTATATCTGGTCATTAAAACAAGCTTTATTCAGACTGATTAGAAATTTATTAAGACTGTAGCTCTATTGGAGGTAGAAAGATTATGAGAGCTCTTAACAATAAGATACAAAGATAACGTAATATTTCGTTATCTGATTCCGACTGTCGTCTTTTACTACATTTAAAGGTGCTGTTCAGTATTTTGAATGGCCAGGGAAGCGCTGCCGCGTTGGTAAATCTTCTCTTGCTTCGCTTCTCGTCTGTCTCTGTGCGTCTGTTGGTGTGTGTGGCCTTTGATGTCACGGCTAGTCCTGCTCTCTTTGGCGATCGCTATTGCAAGTTCCTCCTGTAGCTTTAGCCGTCTTTATTTTGCGTTTTTAATTTTCTGTCTCTAATTTTCTATCTATGGTTTCCCCCGCTGGTAGTCGCCGAAATATCTGAGCCATTAAAATTCTCGTAACTTGATGCTCTAGACTTGTCTGGAAACTGATGGTGCTACTGCTAGCGGCTGTAGCGGCTATCTTTTCAAATATGTTTGGCTTCGAGCTATTAACTTTAAGGGAATTTCAAGCTTATGCGACTGTCTCAGATGCTTTTTGTCACGCTGCGAGAAGATCCAGCAGAAGCGGAAATTCCTAGTCACAAGCTTTTGCTAAGGGCAGGCTACATGCGCCGCATTGCGAGCGGTCTGTATGCCTACCTACCTTTACTGCACCGTGTGCTCGATAAAGTCTCGGCAATTGTGCGAGAGGAAATGAACGCGACGGGTGCGCAGGAGTGCCTGCTACCGCAGCTTCAGCCTGCTTCTCTTTGGCAGGAGTCTGGTCGGTGGGATACCTACACTAAAGCTGAGGGGATTATGTTTAGCCTGGGCGATCGCAGAGACCAAGAACTGGCGCTAGGCCCAACGCACGAAGAAGTGATTACGGCGATCGCCCGTGACATGATCCGCTCGTACAAGCAATTACCGCTACACCTGTACCAGATCCAAACTAAATTCCGAGATGAGATTCGTCCCCGGTTTGGCCTGATGCGCGGTCGCGAGTTCATCATGAAGGACGGCTATTCCTTTCACACTGACGTAGAGAGCTTGAAGGCCACATACGACCAGATGTATCAGACGTACAGCAATATCTTGCGGCGGACTGGGCTGGCGTTTCGGGCAGTCGAGGCGGATTCTGGGGCAATCGGAGGCTCCGGTTCGACTGAGTTCATGGTGCTGGCTGAGGCGGGCGAGGATGAAGTGCTCTACACCGAAGATGGCAAGTACTCCGCCAATGTGGAAAAGGCAGTTTCGTTGCCGCCGGATGCTGTATCCTCTCCGTTTCAGACTTACGAGAAGCGCGACACACCAAATACGCCAACCATTGCCAGTCTGTGCGATTTCCTAGACTGCTCGCCGACGCAAATTGTGAAAAATGTACTGTATCAGGTCAGCTATGACAATGGCCAAAGTGTGCTGGTGATGGTGAGCATTCGTGGCGACCAGGATGTGAATGAAACGAAATTGCAAAATGCGCTGACCAATCTAGCGGGTGAGTATGAGGCCAGCACAGTCTTAGCTTTAGAGGTTCCTGATGCAGAATCGCAGGCGAAGTGGGCAACGAAGCCTTTGCCATTGGGCTACATCGCGCCTGACCTGTCGAATGATTTCATTGGCGAGCAGGAGGGTCTTGCTCCTAAGTTTTTGCGGATAGTAGACGAGACGGCGGTAGATCTGAAGAACTTCGTGACGGGCTCCAATGAAAGCGGATTTCATGTGGTTGGCGCGAACTGGGGTGAGCAGATGGAACTGCCTCAGCGCCAGATGGACTTGCGGACAGCGATCGCAGGTGATAGGGCCATACACGATCCGACTCAGACCATTCAAACCGCACGAGGTATTGAAATCGGTCATATCTTTCAGCTAGGACACAAGTATTCAGAGGCTTTGGGGGCGACCTACACTAGCGAGGCAGGGAAGGAAGTGCCACTGGAGATGGGTTGCTATGGCGTTGGCGTGTCTAGACTAGCGCAGGCGGCGGTAGAGCAGTCGTATGACAAGAGTGGAATTATCTGGCCAGTGGCGATCGCGCCCTATCATGCCATCGTCGTCGTGCCGAATATCAACGATGCTGATCAGATGGCGGCTGCCGAAAAGCTACATGATGAGCTAAATGCGGTGGGTGTGGAGACTTTGCTAGATGATCGCAAAGAGCGGGCTGGGGTGAAGTTCAAAGATGCTGAGCTGGTGGGGATTCCCTTTCGGATGGTGACGGGGCGATCGCTTAAAGATGGCAAGGTAGAAGTGGTGAAACGAGCGGGCGGTGAAGCTGAAGAGATTGCCTTAGAGGATGTCGTCAGCACGATCAAGGGTTGGGTTACTGCTGCGATCGCACAATAAGGTATTCTCTAGCGACCAAAATCAATGGAAATCATTACCGTTCTGCTTTCTAGTTTGCTGCTGCTGATTTCGCCAGTGGGGATTGTGGTGGACCAGGTGGCTGAAAATGCGATCCGCGATCGCCTTGCCGGAGCCGAAAGCCTAGACGTGCGCATCGACAACGGTCCTTCCTATCAGCTCTTACAGGGTAAAGTCGATAAGGTGCGCATTGCCGGGCGTGGCATTTCGCCAATTCCAGGGTTACGAATCGAGGTCGCTGAGCTGGAGACTGACCCAATTGATCTAGCTTTTCAGCCCTTGCGACGAGGTGAAGTGGTCTTGGACGAGGCGTTTCAAGGAGCGGCCCGTGTCGTATTGACCGAAACAGACGTGAATGCTTTTTTGCTGTCTCCTTTTGTAGCTCAGCAACTAGAGAATTTAGATTTGGGTAGTTTCGCGGCGAATCCAGCGCAGGCCAGAGAGGGAACGCGCTATCAGATTAATAATCCGGCGGTTGATTTTCTGCCTAGTGATGACGAAGCCGTCTTAGAGAATCGGATTAGGATCAGCGCTGAGCTAGAAGATTTGGTTGAGGATGCGGGATTTACGATAGAGGCTGAGACTGGGCTGATGGTAGAGGGGGGCGATCGCCTCATGCTGGTCAACCCTACCGTCGCCGTTGACGGCACACCTGTCGATCCGCGTCTAGTCAACATCATTCTAGGCGGATTAAACGATCGCCTGAGCCTACAGCAATTTGACGATAGCGGCATAGTCGCCAGGGTGATCGACTTTAGCATTGGTGCAAAATCTATGGACTTAGCCCTGTGGGTACGCGTAGACCCTAGCGTCACAGCGCCAGCAGCTACTCAGCCCAGCATTCTAGAACCAGCTCCTTAGAATAAAGTTAAGAATAGAGTTATCAGAAGTCTCTCTTACCGCCGTTTTCTACCGATGCTTTGGAAGGTCTCGCTATGGCATATGCTCTAACGCGCTACAAAAGCTACCAGGAATGTTTAAACGATGAGTCGCTTTCTCCTGATGGCGATTATCGTTTACTTAGTACGGGAGAGCTGATTGAGGTGCCGCCAGAAGATGATGACAATATTGATTGTTGCTTTTGTCCTGGGATTTCTCAATAGCTGCCTTAGAAGATGCGTCGCTGGTGAATCAGGTACGGCCTGGGACGAAGTAAATTCAGGTGCGGCCAGTCGGTGATAAATGTGTAAACCGTAAGCCGAATTTGTTAGTGTTGCATCTTGAGCACCGTAATGTGGCGAAGCAGGCTGTTTTACTAGGTATGCGTCCACCACTGTTTGTCGCGGAGGTGGTGAGTCCTGGTATAGCAAAGTAAGGATGCATTCTTACTTTGCGAGAAGAGTTGCCTGTTGCTCTGTAACGGTTTCAGCCGACAAGGATGTCCTAAGCAACTCTTCAAAAGCTATAGTGAGAATAGCGGGAACTACAAAAGAGACTACGTTTGGAAGCGTCAGCAGTACCAAGAGTGGGAAATTCCTGAGTACTGGATTATTGATCGGCATCGGGAGCAGATGATTGTCCAAGAATTGGCTGCTTTGGGCATAGGTTTGAGTGGCTGTTGGATGCGCTTCCGACTTGTTTGACTTTCTGACCTTTGATATAGACAGTATGGATAGCACTGGGTAAGGCGTCATTTGGCTTTAGAAGCAGGAAGTCGGCATCGTAGCCAGGGGCGATTTTGCCTTTTTGCTGACCAATTTTGGCTGCCGAGGCTGGATATTCGGAAATGCATTTCCACGCCTGCTCAAAAGGCATGAGTCCTTTTTCGGCTAGCAGAAAGGGAGCATGGAATAGAGATGGATAGTGGTAGTCAGAACAGAGACAATCGAGCACTCCGGCTTGGGCGGCTTCGGCGACACTCATATAGCCGACGTGGGAACCGCCCCGTACTAGGTTCGGGGAACCCATCAGTACAGCAGCGCCATAGGCGCGAGACTGTTTTGCTAGAGGGATAGAGGCGGGGAATTCTGCGATCGCCACACCACGCTCCTGGCTTTTGGCTACGTCAGCTTCAGTTTCATCGTCATGGGACGCTACCGGGATGTCTAGCTGATGGCAGCGCTGTACTAAGTCTTCAAACTGAGCTAAGCCCTCGGCTTGTCTGGGATATACAGACTCAATCAAGGATCGAATTTCGGCAAAGGGTAGCTTCAGCCGTCGCTGTAATCCATTCGCATAGCGCTGTATCGTCTTGTCATCTGTTGTTGGCGGCAGGTGATTGTTGAGGGAAAGCAGAGTGACTTGACGGGTTTCTAGCCACTGGCTCAGCTCTTCGTGACCGGTGATGTTAGCCTGTTCATGACGGATATGAACGCGGCTATCGACTCGTAATTCACTCTTTGGAGATGTAATCCGACTAATTAGCTGACGCGCTGTCTCGCGGCTACGTAGCCCTGGCTCAAAAGAGTCGGTAATCGAGTAGAAGAAGGTTGTAATCCCGGCGCTCAGTAGGGCCAAATCATTTTCTACTAAGGCCATATCCAAAGGGAGGCTAATTCCCGGGCGCGGACAGATCATGCGCTCGAATGCATCCCCATGAATATCGACAATGCCTGGAAGCATGTGTAGGCCAGTGGCCTCAACGGCTGCAAATCCTTCCGGTGTGGGGCCTCGATCGATATTTAGGAATTTTCCGTTTTCAATCAATACAGTCGCTGACTCTAGCCAACCATCTGGTGTTAGCACGGTGGCACCTTGCAGGGCAAGTTTTGGGATAGCGGCGATATATTGCATGGTTAGAAAGAAAAACAGCGAAACGTCATTATAATTTGGGTAGAGTCGGAACAAAAGGCTGCGTCAGCTTTGTTCTTTTGCGAGGCATTAGACCTGTAGGCTTAGATAATCATTTTCCGAATCCAGCTTGAAACTTCCTCTACTAAGAGAACTACAACAAAGATCACAATAATCACCATTAGCGCTTCGTCATAACGCAACAGTTGCATAGAGGTGGATAATTCAACACCGATGCCACCTGCGCCAACTAATCCCAAGACCACTGCAGACCGAATAGAGGATTCTAGTGAAAACAGAGTAGATGCTACAAAAGATGGCAGGGTTGCTGGAAAGATAGCGCCTGCGATGATGCTGGCTTCAGACGCGCCGATTGCCCGAAGTGCTTCGATAGGACCAGGCTCAATCTCTTCAATTCGTTCGGCAAAAAACTTGCCACAAAAGCCCATCACATCTACTGTGATAGCCATGATGCCAGCCGCTGGTCCTAGACCGACAACAATGATAAAAATTAGTCCCCAAATTAGATCGGGAATCACCCGTAACAATGTAACAAAGCTCCGGCTGACCGAAAACCACCCAGGATGAGGGGCTGTATTTTTCGCGGCTAGAATAGAGAGCGGTAAACTGAGAATAGCTCCAAAAACGGTGCCGACTAGGGCCATTTCAAAGGTTTCTAGCGTTGATCTAATAACGCTTCCTAACCGTTTGGGGTTGGGCGGCAGTGCTTGCCCTAAAAAATCACCCAGCCTAAAAATGCCTCGCCAAAGGCGAGCAGGCGTCAGCTCACTAATCCAAAGACCATGAGCGAAAAAGCAAACGCCAATGAGTAATGCCACGAATACCAGGGGAGAGGGTTTTCTCCAGCGGACAGGCGGTGTCAGTGAGAGAGGCTGCGCACTGTCTAGATTGTGCGCAGCACTATGCGAAGAGTTCTGCGTTTTGGATTGGCTGGGGTGCTTCATAGAGCCAATTGAGTTGGTGATTCGTAATCTGTTGGGCGGGTATGTCGATCTGAACTTGACCCTGACGTAGGCCGATGATGCGATCAGCATAGTCCCTGGCTAGATCTAGCTGATGCAGGGTGCAGACCACGGTCAACTGGCGTTCGCGCACAATCTCCCAAAGCAAATCCATGACTTCACGGCCCGCTTTGGGATCGAGACTGGCTACGGGCTCATCGACGAGGAGTAGCCCTGGATCTTGCATTAGCATTCTGGCGATCGCAACTCGCTGCTGCTGACCGCCTGAGAGGGTATCGACCCGCTGCTGAGCGATGTGCGCTAGCTTCACCCGTTCTAAACAGTGCATAGCCCGCTCGCGCTCTACCTGTGGTGCTGTCGCTGGCACCCAATACCGGGGACCTTTGCTACGACCGAGCGCACCCTGTAAAACATTGTGAAACGCGCTCAGGCTGGTCACCAGATTAAACTTTTGAAACACCATCCCCATTTGCCGGCGCAAGCTCCGCAGCTGAGATTTGGTGGCCGCTTCAATCGCTGCACTGCCGATCTGAATGCTGCCAGATGACAGAGATTCGAGCCCGACAATGCAGCGCAGCAGCGTGGATTTCCCTGAGCCGTTTGCTCCTAGTAAAACAATTCCTTCACCCGGCTGGGCAACAAAACTAACGTTTGTTAGGGCTACGGTTCCATTGGGGTAGCGTTTTGACAGTTGGTGAACAGTCAGAGATAGCATAAGCAAGATGTTAGCAAGATGTTGGAGGAAAATATTGGACTAGTCGCCAACAAACTCGTTAAAGTCATCAATGCCGATGGCCTGGTAGGCTTCTCGAACAGAATCGTAGTCCGAGTCTTGAACCTCAATCACCTCAGAGCCTGTGTACTTCTTGTTGGCTTCAACAGAAATGATGGCGTTGACCAGCAAGTCCTGATTTTCAATCATGGCCTGCTTCAGGGTCTCAACGTAATCTGCTGAGAGTGTGCTACTCGCAACAAAGACGTCGCTGGGGAGGAGAGGCCCTGTTTCAATCAGCGGTAAGTCATCGGGCGACAACCCTTCAGCTTCTAGGAAGCGCTCGTAGTCTGTTGCGGAGCCACCCCATGCTTCTGTTTCACCATTCTTAAAAGCTTGCAAATCGGTATCGCCAAGCAACAAAATTTCGACATCTTCCTCAGGATTGATGCCGCCATCTACCAGAATTTTGGTTGGCCCCAGTTGACCACTGGTAGAGCCTAGGTCAGACATCGCCACCTTCTTTCCGGCTAGACCTGAGATGTCAGCAATTTCACTATCGGGCTGAACGGCAATCACGGAACGATAATTAGGGCGCGTAATCGCGACGAAAGGGACTGCATTGGTCTTGGAACGGATAACAACATATTCTGCTGGGCCCGTGAGAACCACATCGACTTGATCAGATTGCAGTGCTACAGCCGCTGCCGTGCGATCTGCGACGGGAAAGAATTCAATGAATTTACCGGTCGCTTCTTCCATCGCCGTACGAAACGGTTCGTAGTCTCGCTGTAATTCTTCGAGACCTTGCACATCAGTGACTGCAAACTTGATCGTATCCGGAGCGCGATCGCTCGCGGCTGGTTGGCTACCTGAACATGCTGTAATTGCAATTCCCAGAGAAAAGAGAATTGCATTCTTAACCAAAGAACGACGTTTCATAGATAAAGATGAAGTGAAATTATTGGTAGAGATTTATGCCCGAACCAAACATACTAAAATTCCTGATAGATCTTCTTTAAGGTTTAGTTATCGTCTGTTTAAGCTTTGATTTCAGTCGCTCTCAAACTCGCTTGAGGGACTGGTGTGGTTTTGGTGGCAGCTCAATTTGAATGCGATCGCCTGGTTGCACTTCCCCACCCGCTGCAACAATACCCATGATGCCTGCTTTGCGGATTAGCTTACCGCTTTCGTCATGGTCCAACACCGCTGCCATTAGTCCTGCTTGGAATTTATCTAATTGGGCACAGGGATTTCGCAGACCGGTCACTTAAACAACTGCCTGGTTACCCAAATGCAACTTCGTGCCTGTTGGCAAATCGAGTAAGTTGATCCCTCTTGTTGTAATATTCTCACCCATTTGCCCCGCCGATACTGCAAAACCAGCTAAGCGCAGCTCGTCATGCAGTTCAGCATGAATCAGGTGAACCTGGCGTAAATTGGGCTGGCTCGGGTCAGCAGCGACTCGCGAACGATGCTGGACTGTCTTACCCATGTGCGAATCACCCTGAACCCCTAAGCCAGTAAGAAGTTGAATGCTGGCTTGATTTGCTTTTATAAATGTGTGGGTTGTACTACGGCTAACGGCGATTACAATACCGCTCATTTTCATTTCCTCACTATCTCTAGAGCACATCCCTCTAGAGCATATCCTTCTAGATCACATTTTAAGTCTTCTTTCCGTCAACTATCTTGGTATTCATCTGAATTCAGATAATTGTTGAAGGGCGTCCTGTCGCGATCATCAATCCCCATATCCAGCTAAAGCGAGCTTTTTCAGTGCTTTCAATTTCAAATCCCGCAGTTGCCAATAAATAATGAAATTCTTCTTGGGTGTAGCATTGACGATGGGCTGGGTCGATGAGTTTTAGGAAGATATCACACACTCGACATGACAAGAAGTCTCTGCACCAATCTAGGATGATCACTCTGCCACTTGGTTTGAGTACCCGTCTCATTTCCCGCAGCGCGATATCAGGATGATCGAAATAGTGGAAGGCATTCGCAGAAACTACAACATCGAAACTCTGGTCAGCAAACGGTAAATTAGAGGCGTTGGCTACTGTAAACGAGACATTTGGGAAAGGCTGTAGTTTTCGTTGCGCGATCGCTAACATTTGCTCTGAAATGTCGACACCAGCGATTTGTTGTTCTGGTTTTTTTGCCAACACAATGCGCTCAAATTCACCTGTGCCACAGGCAACGTCTAATACCTTTTCGGCATGCGAGAGATTAACCCAAGTCTCGAAAAAATCTAGCGTTTTTGTAATGTAGGCATTCCACCGCTGGTCGTAAACGTCTGCCAGTCGGTTGTATTGTTGACGGACTTTGGCTTCAGTCATGATTAGGAAAAGCTATTTTCTCTGAGGCTATGAGTGAAACAACTATATGTTTCTGCTTGGGCGAGTTGCTTTCGCCTACTTAATTAACGGCTCCCTGGGGCCGATCGCCCCGAAGGGCCTGTACCAAGTTGACAGCGGCTTCCATTGCAATCTCTAATCGAATCGTTTCAACCGCAGAGCCCAAGTGAGGGGTAAAAAAAGTTTTGTCGCGCATCTCTAGCAGGCTTGGGTTGATAGCATTGGGGCGATCGCACCTCACCCAGTCCTCCATTTCAAACACATCAGCAGCGTAACCAGCGATCCGCCCATCGGCTAATGCCGCTGCGACTGCCTGTTCATCTACTACCGAACCCCGACAAGGGTTGATCAGAAAGCTGCTAGATTTCATCCGAGCGATCGCCTCTCGACCAATTAGGTGAAACGTCTTTGGCTGTAGCGGCACCATCGCCACGACATAGTCGCTGGTCTCTAGCAAAGTTGTAAAATCCACGGCTTCTATCTGCCACTCTAGGGCTAGCGCTGGTGGCAAAGGCACTGGATCGGTATACAACAATCGGCATCCAAATCCGCTCAGCATAGGCGCTAGGGCATGGCCTAGCTTTCCCATACCAATGATGCCTACTGTTCTATTCATGAGCCCTGTACTGTAAAGAATAGGTCGCCAACCTGCGAACTGACCGCTGCGAATGATCGTATCACCTTCTAGCAGGCGGCGACCTAAACCTAACATCAGGCCGACTGTGAGTTCTGCAGTGGGTGCGGCTAGCAGGTCAGGTACGATGGTGAATGTGATATTGCGATCGTAACAAGCCGCCACATCAAAATTGTCGTAGCCCCGCAGCGCGCCTGCAATTGCCTTTAGCTGAGGACAAGCCTCTAAAAAGTCACTATTTACAGCATCTGGCATAAACACCATGAGACCATCAGCATCCTGCGCTCGGTGAACAATCTCCTCACGTGGCAGCGTCTCACGGGTTGGATTTTCTATCACCTGGCAAGATTCTCGCAGAAAGCTCAGCACTTCTGGATGTACCCAGTGGGTAAGAACTACTTTTGGCCGAGCGTCACTGCTCACTTGACAAACCCTCTTCTTAGATAGCTGCTCAAGCTATCAACTAGTGTCACCATAACAAAAACAACAATCAACAGCGCTGAGACCTGTTGATATTTCAAAATTCTAAGGGCGCTAATAATCTCTAACCCAATGCCGCCTGCACCGACCGCGCCCAATACCATTGATGCACGAAAGTTGTATTCCCATCGGTAAAAAGTGACATCTGCCATCTGTGGAAAAACCTGAGGCAGGACGCTATGGACAATTACCTGCGGCTCTGTTGCACCCACTGAGCGGGCAGCTTCTACCGGAGCGCGATCGCTCAGCTCAATGGCTTCGGCAAAAAACTTACCAACCATACCGACAGAATGTAGCCCTAAAGCCAGTGTCCCCGGTAGCTTACCAAATCCCACTGCCGCGACTAAAATCATGCCGAGAATTAGCTCAGGAATGGCCCGTGCAACGTTTAATATAGTTCGCGCTATGTGAAAGAGAATAGGATGTGGCGTCGTATTGCGAGCGGCCAGAAAGCACAGCGGCAGAGACAAGCAAACTGCAATGGCAGTTCCGGCGACACTCATAGCCAGCGTGTCCACAATCGGCATTATCCATTGTGGAAAACGACTAAAATCAGGCGGCGACATCTCTCCAACCAATTTCCAGATTGCCGGAATTCCTTCGGCTAACCGCTCCACATCCAACAGTTCAACAACCACAAAGCTGGCAAAGACGACCGCGACTAGGCAGAGAGTTCGTACTAGCTGTCTCACCCGGCCTCGCCGATACTGGCGAAGCAAACTGTCTGTACATTCATTAGCGATACAGTCATCAGCGACACGGTTATCAGAGACGTGTTCTGTTGTGGTGGTGTTCATGTTGTTGCGGTGTTCACAAGCTATGGAGCGATCTGCCAACTGAGCGATCTGCCAACTGAGCGATTTACTGAACAAACTCTCCTAGATCTAGCCCTAGCGTCTCTCCAGCTTTACGAATGCCGTCGTAATCACTGTCATCCATTTCTGCAAAGCCATCGGCCTTGAAGGGGCCGAGTATAGCTTCATCTTCAAGATTTAAGAAGGCGGCACGCACTTCTTCTCGCAGTTTAGGGTCTAGATCAGACCGCATGGTCCAAGGGTACTGAGGAATCGGCTCGGATTCAGCAATCACTTCTATCTGGCTAGGGTCTATTGTCCCTTCGGCAACCAGTGAATCAAAAATAGGGCGGCTGAGTCCACCAGCTTGGGCATTACCGTTTTGCACGGCTAGTGCCACCGCATCATGAGCACCTAAGAAAACAGCTTCGTAGTCATCTCCAGACTGCAAGTCTGCTTCAGCTAGAGTTAACTCTGGAAACAAGCGGCTAGAGGTCGAGGCAGGATCGCCAAAAGCAACCGTTTTACCCTCAACATCGGCAAACTCGTCAACTCCAGCTTCTAAGTTGCCGATAATGATCGAGGTGTAAGTGGTCGCTCCATCTTTGAGTCTAGCTGCAAAGGGTTCGATGTCGCTTTTGGTTTTAGCTAGCACGTAAGAGAGTGGGCCAAAATAAGCGAGATCTATTCGACCATTACTGGCTGCTTCAATCATAGAGGAGTAGTCGGTGGTCACCACGAGTTCGATCTCTTTATTCAGCGTCTCTTCCAGATAATCTGTTAGACCTTCGTTGTCTTGAATTACGGTAGCTGCGTTTTCGTCAGGCAGTAGAGCGACAACGAGCTTGTCGGGATTTGCCTTTGTAGAAGCTTGAGCTGTTGTGGTGTTTGAGGCAGCGTCTGTGGTGGTTTCTGTCGTCGAGTCGGCTGTGGAGGTCGAACCGCTACAGCCTGCGAGAGCCACTACGCCGATTAAGATGATGCCTGTAAAACTCTGTTTTAAGCCGATTTTGACCATGATGACCCTATGCTCCTAAGATGACTTTGCTGTTTGTGATGGGCTGCTGTCCTATTGTACTAGAGGGAGAATTTGCTTTTTCTTCCTCTTCTTGCAACTGTTCGACTGATTGACTAGCGTAAATCTTTTTGAGATCTCGATCGCTTAAATCGGAAGGTGCAGCATCAAAAACGACTTGGCCATTGGCAAGGCCGATAATGCGATCGCCATATTCCTTAGCAAACTCAACCTGATGCAGACTGAGTAGTGCAGAGATGCCATCTGTTTTACAAATGCCGCGCAGCAGGGACAATACGTTGTGGGCGCTTGCCGGATCTAGACTGGCAATAGGTTCATCGGCAAGCATCAGCTGCGGCTGTTGGGCAAGCGCCCTGGCAATTCCGACTCGCTGCTTTTGGCCGCCACTGAGGTTTTTGACTGGGGTAAGTGCTTTATCAATTAGCCCTACTCTTGAGAGACTTGCTAGGGCCAGCTTTTGATCTCGCTTAGGTAAGGGCAACAGACTTCGCCAAAATGAATAGTAGGCCAGTCTACCCGTGAGAACATTTTGAAGGGCGGATTGGCTTTCGAGCAGCTGATGCTGTTGGAAAATCATCCCTGTTTGTTTGCGGTGCGACCTCAGCTCGTCTGCCTCTGTCAACATTTTCCACGGACTATCTATACCGCTGATAGACGCTGTGCCGCTGATAGACGCTGCGCCGCTAATAGGAGACGTCCCACTATCACCAGCCCTAACCAACACACTTCCCTGCGTTGGCGGATTTAAGTAGTTAACCGTTCGCAGTAGGGTAGACTTTCCGGCACCCGAAGAACCCAGTACAACCACGAACTCGCCCCTATTGAGCTGTAGCGATAGCGACTCTAGCGCAACAACACCGTCTGAGTATGTCACACCAATATTTTCTAGTCGGACAATCGCTTGCTTTTCTATGGGCAACATACAAACCTTAGAGAGGTCAGGGAGTTAATCAACCGTAATGGCAAGCTACCAGACCCGTACAATGCAAAAAGTTAAGAGAATACTAAGGCAAAATTAAAATTGTACTCCCAGAGTATACTCACTGTTTGCAGAGTCTGTGCCTCAAAAGGCTTACAAGTCCTTATGCAGTCAATTTTTGCTTCGAGCGTATCTTAAAGCGCATAGAAGCAGGCGGGGCCATTGTTAAGCCTCGGCGGGCGGGCCGAAGCGGGCGAGGTCTTACCAGCGCTAGCTCGAAGTCCTGTAGTAGTGTCACCACGCTGAGCTTCAGTTCCATCATTGCCAGCGCGGAGCCAATGCAGCGCCGATGTCCGCCGCCAAAAGGCAAGAACTCATGCGGGGCAAACTGGCGTTCTAAAAAGCGCTCGGGGCGAAACTGCTTTGGCTGTGGGTAGAGGTCTGGGCGCTGGTGAATGATGTAGGTCGCAGGCAGCAGGGCAGTTCTGGCTTTAAAGTGATGACCAGCGATGGTCTGGGGCGATCGCAACACTCGTACAAATGTTGTTGGCGTAATTGGGTAAATTCGCAGCGTCTCCAAGCAGAGCGCGTTCAAGTATGGGAGCTGTAGAACCGACATTGGATCGGGCTGAGAGCCCAGCTCTGCTAGTTCAGCGCGTAGCTTTTCTTCTACTTCTGGCAGATAGTGAATCCAATACAGCGCCCAAACGATAGCAGAAGCTGTTGTCTCGTGCCCGGCTAGCAATAGCGTCACCAGCTCATCATGCAGTTCTTCATCAGTCATCGCCTCGCCATTTTCGTCTCTCGATTGGAGCAAAAGCGTGAGGATATCGGTCTTTTCTGTTCCTGCGCTATCCGAGGTTTGTAGTAGTTGACGGCGATCGCGAATCTCGTCATAGAGCAGCGATCGCACCTCTTCGCGCAGGCGGGTGAACTTTGTCCAAGGACTCCAGGGTCCCCAGTCTTTCTGTAAAACGGGAAAGAACAAGAAACTCGCACTAATAGGATAGGAGAAAAAGTCTAGTAGAGTGCCCAATTGCTGCTGTAGCTTGGATAGCCTTGGCCCTTCTCGCAGACCAAAGACAGCCTGTAGAATCACGCCCATTGTCAGCGACTGGATTGGTGGCCGTGCCACAATCGAGCGCCCCACCCGCCAGTCCGCGCTTACCTGGCGAGTGATATCGCAGATTAGCTCTCCATAGGAGCGGAGGCGATCGCCATGAAAAGGCGGCATCAGCAGCTTGCGCTGTCTACGATGAGGACCGCCGTCTAGTAGTAGAATAGAGTGATTGCCCACCATTGGCTGGAGCACCCGGTTTTGATTTCCGGTTTCAGCGGTGCTGTCGTCCAGGGTGAAAATCTCTTTCACCATCTTCGGGTCGCCCACGTATACCAGCGGCGATTCGCTGTCGGCGCCAATCTGGAACGTGGGGCCATAGCGCTGGACGTTGTTGTCCATGTAGTTAGTCGGCTGCAAAATTAGGTAGAGAACGCGCAGCAAACGGCGCAGACCTTTCGCCTTGGGTCCATCAATGGGGGGATTGTCTAGCTCCTGGGACAAATCATTGTTTTGAGCAGTCATCTCTGCCGGTTGTGGACTCATTTTTGTTTGCCGCTGTTAGTAGCGGCGTTTGAGCTGGTCAATCTAGGTGAATATCATACTTTTGCAAGCCGTTTCTTGACCACTCTCTCTAGCTGAATTAGGGTCAGTAGCCACTGCTGAGCTGGCTTGTCGTAGAAGGTGAAAATATCACCGAAGGCAATCATGCCATTCTCGTGATGTATCCAGTGCTCTTCTGGGGTTACCACTGCTAATACAACGCATATCTGTTGTATCGATTTGGGCGTTTGCCACCCTATGTTTGTTGTATGTCGCCAGATGACGTGAAATTCACCCAGGAGTAGGCCGAGAATAGTGCCGATAGGAGAAAGGGGTAAAAGGGCGATCGCAATCAAAAAATACGGCAGCGCTCCCAAAAAGCCATCCAACATCACCAGAGGTCGACTAGAAAGAACCGCATAGTGATGAAAGCGCTGCTTTGATTCATGGTGGACGCGGCAGTGAAGCCGACCGATGGCATGTTCGGGAACGTGGTATATGAAGGTAGAAGCCGCGTCACCAATGAGTAAGAGAAGAGCAATCGTCAGTATTGCTTTCGCAGTCACAAAGAAAAGAGATGACAATACAATATTCCTCGCACCAGTATGTTTGAGTGGAGAGATATCGCATCAGCATTGAGAAATTACTAAGCTAACGATAAGGTTAAGTTAAACATTCCAAAGATGTGTAATGTTAGATGTGTAATTTTACACAGAGCCTTTAGCCGCAACATTGAGAGATGAATGTAGGCAGTTAGGCATACTACCACCTTCTCAAACGCATTTGAGTTCAAAAGTGACGCATATATCGGTTGCCTAAAGACGGCAGCCGTTGATACCGATATCGGTAAGGATGAGAAATAGCTTGGTTATCTGTCTATGGTGCTCGTTCTCTATCTTTTGGCAAAGTCCTTTTGGTAGAATTAGCGCCCTGTTTATGACGGCGACGATAGCGCCAAGCTAGTTACTGCCGAATGGTTCCCTAGGCACCTCAATGCTAACAGCAAAAAGGAGGGTGGCTTTGACAATCGCAGTGATCGCAAAGGCAAAACACCTGTAGGGAGGTGCTACTGAAAAGGGAAGCGAAGGCGCACGTGCATTCTGCGTTCTAGAGTGTGCGACATTTTACTTTGTGGGTACGATATGTCAACTCTGACATGCTCTACCTTCGTCTTGCACTTCGACAATTAGAGAACCATAGCGATACTTCGATCTTAGGATATGTTGCTGTGGTTCATAGGTTTAGGAGGTCCCTACCTTTTTCTGATGCCAAAGATAGCCCAACTGATGTATTCTTACTTTGCGATTTAGACGAAGTCAGCGGCAGCATTACAATCTAATTTTTTTACAGAGGATAAGAGAAGCATGGTTCAAATTAGCGAGATTCGTATCGATCCGAATAGCGACGAGTACTTCGAACTTTCTGGCACAGCAGGTGAGAGCCTAAGCAACCATTCTTACATCGTTATTAACCAAACCAATGGCAACCGAGGAATTGTCTCGGATGTTGTTGACTTTGGAGCAGATACTACTCTGGACGATAGTGGTTTCTTTGTCGTCTCTGATAGCGGTGGAAGTCAAACTGTTGTAGGGGACAATTCGGACCAAAGCGAGAATCTAAGCTTCGTAAGAGGTAGCGGTCAAGGTGTAACTCATCTACTAGTACGCTACGAAGACGGTGCCGATAAGGTAGAAGTCGGTGACGACTTAGACGCCGAAGACGAAAACAGCGGCGATGGCGAGATAGACCTGACAGACGGGAATTTGCCGTGGGCTGAGACTGTTGATTCTGTGGCTTTTGTCCGCGACGAGGGGCAGGTGGCTTACAGTGATACGCGTGTTGGGCCTAGTGATGAGAATGCTTTTGGAGGAATGCCTGCTCACATCTTCCGCTCTGAGAGCACAGGCGATTTTCTGATTGGAACGGCTTCTACGACGGAAGACAATCAGGACACACCAGGCACAGTAAATCCGGTTGGTGACTTAGACCCTGATCCAGACCCAGACCCCGATCCAGATCCAGATCCCGATCCAGATCCAGACCCTGATCCAGATCCAGACCCCGATCCAGATCCAGACCCTGATCCAGATCCAGATCCAGACCCTGATCCAGATCCAGACCCCGATCCGGACCCTGATCCAGATCCAGCTCCAGACCCTGATCCAGATCCAGACCCTGGTAATGACGCTACTGATGACTTCAGTCCTAGCGAAGATGGCAGTAGCGTAGAGATAGGTGATATAGGCGATTCTAATTCGGTCAGCTTCAGGCTAGATGATATTAGTGTGGACAACGCCAGCGAAGTTAGAGTCTTTCTAGGAGATGGCACAGATCCGATAGGCTCGTTCTCTGTGCTAGAAGCAGGGAATATCAGCTCTTCCTTTGCACCAAGCTTTAGTGTGCCTGCAGCTGAGGGCGATCGCCTTCGCTTCGAGCTAGTCGACGAAAATGACAACGTCACAGACGGAATTACCTCAGTCAATGACGATGGCAGCGGCACTATTACGTTTGGTGACACAACGCTATCGCTCTTGCCAGAAGGCACCAGTGCACCGAATCTAGTGCGAGATGATGACGGCGATGGCGCAGCGTACCTCGACTTCGCAAGTCTGGGTACTGGTACCTCGTCAGTCGAATTCACAGTGTTCCGCGAAGCTGAGTTCGACAGCACCGTGGGGCTCTATACCGTCGATGACATCACTGGCGCGATTGGCGGACTCAACGTCGGTGACGAAGGCTATGCAGAGGCTGCACTAGCCAATGCTATTGACGGCCTCTCGCTCTCCACTAGCGACGGCAGTTCTACAACGACGACAGCAACGATTGACAACCAGCTATTTGGTACGTTCATCAGCGTAGAGGACCCTGACTTTGAGACGGTTCAAACCTACTTCTCGTTCGAAGCTGCCAATGGCGGTAACGACCACGTGAAGCAGTTGGGCAGCAACGCTATCGGCTTTGAAGACCTACCTGGTCTAGGCGATGCTGACTTCAACGACTTGGTGGTCTCATTCGAGGTCCAAACGCCTCCAACGATTACTTAGTCTGGATTAGTCTACTCAACTGCCTGGTTTAGTGGACTGTCTTAGCTAAGAGCTTATAGACCCACCTCAGTTTCAGGACTGAGGTGGGTTTTCTTATGACTTGGGAAACCCTGGGGGCGATCGCACGTTCAAATCCAGCCATCTTTAAGTGAGTCTTATCGCCGTCTTAACTTCTGCTGAAAATATCCATGTCATGCTGTGCATAAAGAAGCGTAGAAGCATGATAGACGCATTCACTACACTGCGTTTGTGTGCAGCCGCGTTCGTATATAGTCACCTTCTATTTCTTCGGCCCAAGACTTTGACCGTGGCGGTTAGCGAGTCTTGGGCTTTTTTTGTGTTGTGGCGTCTGTTATATTTTAATCCGTTCTATGAATAGAGTACTGAATAGGATGCAGCTGCCCAGAAGAAAGTACTAATGAACACGTGAGGAATTCTCTCAAATGATCAAGCGACTACTACCCTTAGTTTTATTGATGACTGGTGGCTTCTGGGGAGCAACTAGTCTATCGACATCAATCAAAATTAATCTAGCGGCTAGTGCCCAAACGAATGCTCAGACGAATGCCGAAGCTGCTGAAGAGGGTGAGCCCGAAGGTCTGTACTATACATTTTTTGACCAGCGCATTTTGGTGGATGAACGCCCGGACCAAGTGGCCGTTCAGTTTGTCGAAGATCCCGATACCAGAGAAGGGCTAAGTCAATCGGAACCTAACTATCGTCGTCTAGAGAAGGAACTGCAGACAGCACTCGAAGGGACCAGAGATATCATACAGGGTGCGGCCAGAATAGAAGTTAGTCCGTTGGGGAATCAATATGCGCTGGTGACACTACCTGAGAACGGCACCCGCAGTTTGGCAGTCACACAAGCGCTCAGCCAGTCTTATATCGCTACGACGCTGCCTGTCTTGACCCGTTCTGGTGGTGACGATTCTATTGTTGTCACGCCTGAGATTGTCGTGAGCTTTGCGCCCGAAACAACAGCTGAAGCCGCAGCGGCAATGGTAAGCGACTATGGCATAGAGGTGGTTCGTCCGCTGCGATTTAGCCCAGGCCGCTATCTGGTGCGAGCTACCGAGGCCACTGGCACAGCTGTTCTATCGGTGGCCAATCAGCTAGAAACAGTTACTGGCATTCAATCGGCAACCCCAAACTTTGTTCAGTCCGTACCCTATCGCACCCGACCAGACGAGCTACAGCTACCCCCAGATGCCTCCGACCGAGAGGACATTTTAGAAGGATTGTCGGACGATTCGGCAGAAGAGCTGCCTGAAGCTTTAGCAGCTCTCGAAAGTTCTGCTGAACAACAAGATAGCGAGTCACGCTCTGCTAGTACGGACGCGAGAGCTTTTAGCTTTCCTAACACGCTATTGCCCTTACAGTGGTATCTCAATAGCTTGCCGCGCAGACCCGCAGCGAACAAGCGAACTGACATCTATGCTCTAGAAGCCTGGCTCAAAAGCGACAGCGGCGAGGGTGTCACCGTGGCGGTGATTGATAGCCTCATACAGTGGGACCATCCTGATCTGATTAGCAGCGTTTATCGGGTACCAGCTAATACCGCAGACCTTTTGCCGGGTGAAGTCAGCGGCTGGGATTTCTCTGGCAGCGTAGAGACCTGTGAAGTCGCTAGTCCTAACAACTGTGCCTATGGCGATCCAGATACTCGAATCAGCGCTGAGGAATTGTCGCTAGTTAGAACAGATTTTCAAAACACGATCGCTCTTTCAGATAGCCAGTTGCTAGCCACATACGCAGGATTTGATAACAATCTCAAGTATCAAAAGCCAGAATGGACCGACGCTCAAAGAGCGGACTTCATTCGCTATGTCATTCAGGGCGAGATCTCTAGTCAGTTTCATGGCACCTGGTCAGCAGGGGTGATTGCAGCCAGGCCGCAGCAGCCTGTAGGCATGGTGGGTGTCTCTCCTAATGCTCAGTTTTTGCCAGTAAGAGTGTTTGGGCTAGGCGGCTCGCTGACAAACTCTGCCCTAATCGAAGCGGCAGGCTACGCGGCAGCTAGAGGCGTAGACGTGATTAATATGAGTCTGGGCGGGCCAATGCCAGATGAGGAATTTCAGGCACAGCTAGCTGATATCAGGCGCGCTGATCCCGACTTGGTGATTGTTGCTTCTGCGGGTAATGCCAATGTAAATGTGTCTTCTTTTCCAGCGGCCGGTCCTGGCATTGTTTCTGTTGGATCGACTAATCTTGATGGCTATAGAGCACCTTACAGCAGCTACGGAGCCAATTTGGACGTGGTAGCGCCTGGGGGCGACGTGAGAGAGGGACTAATCGATGGCATCTTGACAGCGGGAGGAACTTGGGTATCTGGCTTCTGGGAGGGGCTAGAACAGCGCTCTGAATTAGAATCGGGCGACCCAGCACTCGATAAGCGGGGCTTTTATGTCGGGGTGCAGGGAACATCTTTTGCTGCACCTGCTATTTCAGGAATTGTCGCATTGATGAAGGATGCTGATGATAGAGGCCAGCTCACTAGCGGTCAAATTGTTGAGATATTGCAGCGTTCGGCTGATCATGACGAGCTGGTATTGACATCAGAAGAAATGGCTGACTATCAAGCTTTCCAAGCGGAGACTGGCAGTCTAATCTCTGCGCAGGAGTACTTCTTTGGCAGCGGATTGGTCAATGCTGAGGTTGCTGTAGACGGGGTGAGAAGAGCAGTAGAATAAGGGCGTTACTACAGATAGAAAGCGTCAGGGTGCAGATTCGCTGATAGAGAGTACATACGCCAGCAGGCGAACTGATAGACAAAAGACGCTCGTAAGACAGGCCATAAGATAGGCCATAAGACGGGCTGAAGCGATCGCACTCCAGTTCAGCCTGCTGCTGTCATTAGTGGCGCATGCAGGCTGTAGCCTCTTTCCAGCTAGCGAGACTTAGCCAGTAAGAGGCGATCGCCTCTTACTGGTGTCGTTCTTTCCAAACGGACAGATGTTGGTAGCTTTGTTGAAGCTAGCACAACAATTCTAGAACTAGGAGACATCAGCACTCTAGAAGTTGCCGTTCAAGTTTCAGAGCTGGATATTGCTCAGCTTGGGGTTAGTCAGTCGGCTAGGGTCACGCTTGACACCTTTCCGAGTGAAAGCTCAATTCCTAGACAAATTACTCAGATTTCACCGCTAGCAGACGCAGTCTCGCGGCTAGTCCCCGTGCGGACCGCAATTGCGAATTCCACTCAGCTACCTGTTTATGAGATTGCGCTAACCTCAGAGTCGCTTCGGGGCGTTAGCTTGCGAGTATTTGCCGAGCAGGAGCTATCATGCGAGATCAGCGCGGTACCGGGTGCTGCTAGCGCCGATGTCTCTGGTGGTATCAACGAAGAGATTCGCATTAATCTCGACCCAGCTAGACTGCAGTCGTTATGATTGGGCATCAACGAAGTATTGAACGCGCTTTCGAGGCGAAACCGGGACACTTCGGGCGGACGCATTGACGGTCCGACTAATACGAAGTGCCTCACTACGGCCCTGCTTTTCCTCGATTAGATTCTCGTAATACAGCTGCACAGCTCCAATCAGTGAAACCTTTGCTATGCATAGAACTAAATATAGCAACCGCCGAATTTATCTGACGGTTGCTATATTTAGTCGTGCGAGTTTGATAAACATATGCCTGCTAGCTGTTTTGCTTTAGAGGCATCAACAGTTTTATCTGCAGGAGAAACTGCTATGAAAATTCAGAGAATAAATCTGCTGTTAGGCCAAATCTACCAGCGGATAAGTCAGCGTTGGGTTCGGTGGAAGCAGACACGTTCCGTGGTGGAATCTGCTGATTATCTAAGATGGCGACACGAATTTTTGTACAAACGACTGGGCTTTGGGCTCTGGCTTGGATTTATTTGCTTCTTTATATCGGCGAGCGGTGGACTATATCTCTATATCTTTCAAATTGAGCAAGTACGAGCGGATCTAGATAGGTTTTACGGTACTCCTTCGATCGCTGAAGACTTACGAGATATTACCCTCATCGGTTTTTTTATAATTCCTGGACTGATTCTAGCCTGCTTAGCAATAAGGCGAATGGCTTGGGGGAAGCGCCATCCTGAAATTGTCTTTTTAATTTTTGCTGGCGCTGTTAATGGCTTCACCTGAAGGGGTGACACAACGGCTATAAGCACTGTATGACGGTATCCATAGCCTTCTGCCCCTTCAGATAATACTGAATTTTACCGCGATTAAGCTGTAGTAATTGTTGGACCTGTTGCCGACAGATCGGCTCAAACGGGACC
>JBCCOH010000006.1:0-83082 GCA_039111275.1 Cyanobacteria bacterium P01_D01_bin.1
CACCATTTAGCTGCTGATTAAACAAACCATCTGTCGCAAAGCTAGAATTACCAATTACCACCATCCGCGCATCATCAGGGCCTGTCAGTGCCACGCCTAACGCAAACGGACCTGCTGGTGGCTGATTAGGATCTACCGTTAACTCATCATCGTTAGCTAGCACCTGCGTATGACTATTTGGATTGGTAAATAACAAAGGCGACTCTTGTATGTTGGGAACCTCATTAATTTGCAGGGGTCTCGCTACTGGAAAGAAAGATCGCCCCTGGCCAAACGCTTCTGTGATTGGATGATCGCCGTAGTCAGTTACCAGCGGCGCTGCCGGACCTAGGCCCACTAGCTGACCGCCACCGGAGGTGTCAATTACGACCGCCTCCTCTGGTACGACACCCCACTGACCCATTAGGGGTTCTAGTCCCGTATCTACTCGCGGATCTACCAAGATGAACAGACTTCCACCAGAATCTAGGTAGTCTTGCAAAATAATGACTTCTGTCTCGAATAGTTCTTGCTGTGGTCCTGCGACAACAATTACATCGGCATCTTCTGGCACCCGGTCTGTCTCCGCCAGGTTCAGCGGCGCCACAGAGAAATTCTCATCTTCTAATCGACTAGCCGCTTCAAACAGCCCCGGGACCGAACCATCAATGGCGTACTCGTCGTGCCCCTGCAAGAAATAAACAGATGCTGTTTCGCTTTGAGAAAGCTGAGCCAGTTTGTTGGTTAGCTGTCTTTCGCTCAGGCGTTCTTGCAGTCCGACCGTTTGAACCAGACGCGGCCTGACCCCTTCACTCTCTAGACTGTTCTCGGGTTCAGCTTGGCCTTCGTTGGCCTGAACATAGACTTCACCCTCATTCTGGACTCCTATTGACTGGGCAAGCTGTGGTTCGGCAAAAGGGTCGATATATTCATAAGTTAGCTCACTGTTATATCTTCGATAGTTGTCCAATAGCTGCTGGTCGCTAAGGTTGGCATTAGCGCTAAAAATCAAAACTTTAGTGGGCGATTCTAAATTTCTAACTACCTCTTGAGATGCAGGAGAGAGCGTCAGCAGCTGCCCATCTGTTAGATCGATGCGGCTGTCGTAGCGAGCCCCGATGAAGTTGATGAGGCCTATGATTACTAGCACAGAAAAAACCGAAACCGCTGCATTAGTCCCCGCCTGAGTCGAGCGCCGCTGCCAAAACCCAAGCTTGAAAACGCCAAAATCGCCAGCAGCGATACTGGCTACCAGTAACAACAGTCCGGCTACTAGCAACGCCACCGCTACGATCGTCCAATTGTTCAACAGACCTACCACAATGCCTGCTGTCGTCAGCATGACACCAGGCCAAATGAGATATTTAAGCAAGCCCTGAAGATTTTTCATAGGACATAAAAAGATTAAGACTAGAAAGATTAGGACCGCTGAAACCGCAGCGTATCAATTGACTGAGCGGTTAGATACAGACCTAGAACAATGTAGGAGAGAAAGAGAACTAAACCGCTAGTGTCAAATATCCCCTGCGTAAAGTCAGTGAAATGGGTCAGTAGTGAAAGATGGCTAAGCGATGAGCCAATTGGACCGGGTAGCACTGTGGCGATCGCATCCACCACCCAAAGCAACAGCACCACGCCAAACGTCATCACCGCCGCTAGCACCGTACTCTCCGACAAAGAAGAGATAAACATTCCCAGCGCCAGCGTGCTAGCCCCTAGCAGCAGCAGCCCGCCGTGCCCCAACAGAAACAAGGAAAGAGGAAACGCCGGATCGCTAGCGCTAAACGCAATTAGCTGTAGCAGCATCAGCGGCACCAGCATCGCGCTATAGAACGTCACCACCCCTAGCAGCTTGCCAAGTGCCACTACCCAGTTAGTCAAAGGAGACGTCGCCAGTAGCTCTAGCGTGCCTTGCTTGCGCTCTTCTGCGTATAGTCCCATCGACAGCATCGGCAGCACAAACATCGACAGCGAGCCCAACAGATTGAGGTAGATTTTCAAGAACTCGTACGGTACGTCGTAGGGTTGATTAAGCCCGAGCTGATCCGACGCGCTGACCTGGGCGATAATACCGCTTGGCGACAGCAGCAAAACAATCAGAAAGAGTCCGCTAATTAGCCAAAATACAACTGCTATCGCATATGCAAAAGGAGACTTGAAATAGCTCTGTAGCTCGCGCCGATAGATGGCTAGAAAGTTGCCAATAAAAGTTTTCATTTCTATTCTTCCTCACTGCTGCTAACAGGACTGCCGCTAACAGGACTGCTGCTGATAGAGTTTTCTGCAGCAGCTTCACCAGTCGGATCTTCTGGTAGTGCTTTTGGTAGTGCTTTTGGCGAATCCTCAGCAGTTTCTGGCACAGCCGCATCAGCCGTTTCTTGCATCGTCAAGTTAATGAATACGTCTTCTAGGCTCGCCCGGTTGCGGCTCAGTTCAAACAGGCCCAAACCCTGCTCAACGACTTGGGCAGCGATCGCACTTCCCACATCGTCCGCTGCTGTCGTCACCTGAAAGCGTGAATGTCCAGCCGCCAAGCCTTCTGCCTCTGCCACCTGCGCATCCACCACTCCCGGCACCGAGCGCAGCACCGTCAACGCATTCTCCATATCACCTGCTAGCTCCACCCAGTAGCCGCCCTTAACTGCTAGTCGCTCAACCAGATGCTCTGGGCTATCCGTCGCGACAATTTTGCCCTGGTTGATGATGGTGATGCGATCACACGTCATGCTCACCTCCGGCAGAATATGCGTCGAGAGAATAATCGTGTGCTCGCCCGCCAGACTCTTGATCAGGTTGCGCACATCGATAATCTGCTTAGGGTCTAGGCCCACCGTCGGCTCGTCTAGGACAATCACTGGCGGATTGTGCACAATTGCCTGGGCAATGCCTACTCGCTGCCGAAAGCCCTTTGATAGCTTGCGAATCATCATCTGCCGCTTTTCGTCTAGGTTGCAGCGGGTAATGGCTGAGGAGACTTTTGAGGGGCGATCACCCGCACTCACGCCCTTAATCCGCGCCACAAAATGTAGAAATCCCTCTACCGTCATCTCTGGGTACAGCGGCGGCGTCTCCGGCAGATAGCCAATTCGCTGCCGCACCGCCATCGATTCTGCATGCACATCCTTACCCGCTACTCTGGCCGTCCCCGCCGATGCTGGCAAATAGCCCGTTAGAATCCGCATCGTCGTCGTCTTACCCGCTCCATTGGGACCCAAAAAGCCCAAAATCTCGCCCGGCTCCACCGAAAAGGTCACATCCGCGATCGCCAGGGTAGACCCATACGCCTTGCTCAGCCCATCCACCTCAATCATCAACGCACCTCAACCCTTCCAAAATCGCTCCGAACTCTATCACTCTAAACTCTTGATCACTCTAAACTAGAGATAATCACCTCACAGACAAGGCATATTAGCACCAACCCACCAAAACCAACCGCCCTAGTCAACCACTTCTCTTGTGCGCAAACAAAAACATCCCCACCTCCTCGGCTCCAAGTGGACCGCTCAGCAGAAAACCCTCGGCTGGCGTCACTTTCACGTCGTCAACCGCAAAAATCAAGGCAAGCTCGTCTTTGCCGAACTGGTTGCCGCTTGCGATCCGAACGCGCGCCTCTGGGTCAACGTCAAAGTCCTAAAGAACCGACTGCTGTGGGCAGCGGGCTGGCAAACACTGCACGAAATCAGCGCAACTGCCGCCGACTATACTGGTAAGCCCCACTCAGTCGAGCCGCCAAACGAATGATGGCTTTTCTATCTTTAGCGCCGTAACTTCAATGAGGGATCATACTAAAATAGAGAAAGCCGCCCCCTTTACTGCTATGACATTGCCGTCCGTCCCACCAGAAGACACCAATCTACTAAAAGCAGTCCTTCCCCCGCTTCTAGACGATTTTCAGCACTGGTTTGGCCGAACGGCTAACCTTTTAGAAGAACAAACCCTCAGCTTCTTGAGTCCTACAGAGCAGGCCGATCTCCTCACTAGAGTCCACTCCGCTCAAAAGCAGGTCAGCGTAGCTCAGACGCTATGTGCTGCTACAGATGCCCAAGCAGGCGTCGAGATGAAGGTCGTCATGTCATGGCATCAGCTCGTCAATGAGTGCTGGAGCGTCGCCATGCGCTACCGCAAAGATAAAGCCAGCTAGTAAGGCCAGCCGCTAAGACCCGCAAATCATCAAGGCTAACCGTTAAAAATCACTATCAAACACACGCTCTCTTCCTTAGACCCATGCTCCATTTGCTATACGTTCTTGCCTTCACCATCCTTGCCGTCCTTGCCGTCTCTAATATGATTCGCAACATGGTTCGGCTGGGCACCGAAGTGAACAAGCCTACGCAGACAGCAAAATCCAATCGCCCCGTGTCTCATCCTGAGCTACTCAATGACAGTGGCGATGTCATCAACGAGCCACTCTTAGTGATGCGCTCTATCTCAATAAAGGACGCGCGCGAGCAGCTGAACGCGTTGTACGAATCTTCCGGTAGTGGCAGTAGTAACGAAGAGCCGCCTGCTGAAGATGCCTAGCACGCTTAGATTGAAAACTTACTGTTTAGACCCTATTGTGTAGGCGCTAGGTACTTATTACCTAGCGCCTACTGCAGTCTGTTGTATGATTTGGGCGTGTGAATTGCTCGGATAATGCAGCGAAAGATTCTAACCCTTATTCATAAAGAGACGACGATACCGGGACTCGTAGGACAAAAGCTGGAGGCGATGGGCTATCGGCTAGAGATTCGCGCGCCTATTTTGGGCGATCCGCTGCCAGAGCGTTTTGATGATTATGCAGGGGTGCTGGTCTTTGGCGGGCCGATGAGCGTCAATGATAACGAAGCTTATCTACATCAGGAGATTGAGTTGATTCGACACGCGCTAGCGGCAGGTCTGCCGTATTTAGGAATTTGTCTAGGGGCGCAGCTGCTGGCAAAGGTACTGGGAGCAAGGGTGGAGCCGCACGGAAAAGCGGTAGAAGAGATCGGCTACTATCCGATCTATGCGACTGAAGCCGGGCGATCGCACTTCCCTGACAAAATGATGGTCTACCAGTGGCACAAAGAAGGCTTTGGCCTGCCAGAAGGGGCGGTGCTGCTAGCGACTGGAGACGACTTTCCCCACCAGGCGTTTCGATGGGGTGAGCATGCCTACGGACTGCAGTTTCATCCAGAAATGACTGCCGATATGGCCGACTTTTGGAGCACCAATGGCGCAGATCTAATCGGCGCACCCAATACTCAAAACAAACAGCAGCAGCTAGACAATCACCAACGCTACAGCCAGGGGGTAGATCGCTGGCTAGAAACTTTTCTAAACAATTGGCTCTCGTCAGTGCCCGAACCTGCATGATTGAGAAACCACATGCGACCATCAGCAGTGAATCAGCAGCTCAAGGGCGAGAAATATGAAAATAACAATTCCTACCGCTAGATCGATCTTCAAAAGGGTTTGGAGCTGGCTATTTGTCATGGCGCTTTCTCTTACGCTTTTATTCCAAGCCTGTGGAGCGGAACCCACAGCGCAGTCTGACGGTGCTGTTAACGGTAGTGTCAACAGCACCGTTAACAGCACTGGTAACAGCAGCGAAGCTGCAACCGAAACGCTCGCCAAAGAACATGAGGGCGACAAACCGACAGCCACACCTATTGCCGTTGCCGAGCCGACTGTCCCCGTAACTGGTCAAACCGTCACCTATGCCACCGTTGAGGGCCAACCGATCACCGGCTATTTAGCTCAGCCAACAGACTTGACCGGTGAATCCCTGCCTGCGATTCTCACCATTCACGAATGGTGGGGACTAAACGAAAACATCGAAGCAATGACCCGTCGCCTAGCAGGCGAGGGCTACACCGTTCTGGCGCTAGATTTGTACGATGACGAAACTGCTACAGATCCGCAAGTGGCCCGCGATCTGATGCGTTCGGTAATGGATAACCCTGGGCCTGCTCAGGACAATATTACCCAGGCCGCAAGCTTTCTAGAAACTGAATATGGTGCTCCTACGCTGGGCTCGATTGGCTGGTGCTTTGGCGGCAACTGGTCTTTGCGCACTGGCTTCTTGCTCTCATCTGATCTAGATGCCATGGCCATCTACTACGGTCAGCTGATCTTGGCCCCTGAAGCGCTAGATGCCCTAGATATGCCGATTATCGGCTTCTTTGGCGAAGACGATAGTTCTATCCCTGTCGCAGATGTTCAAAACTTTGAATCGATGCTAGATAGTCTTGGCAAGACCGTCGATATCAATCTATATCCTAATGTGGGCCACGCCTTTGCCAATCCTTCGGGTCAAAATTACGACGCCGCTACCGCCGAAGATGCCTGGGAGAAGACAATTGATTTCTTTAACAGGCATCTCAAGGCTTAATCTCTACTTTGCCTTCTAAAACAACTGGGAACAACTGAGAACAACTGCGCCACTGCATCAGCTCAGCTCCGTTAATTTGTGCTATTAAATCGGGCATCATCCGATATATCAACTTTTCGTGTTGATTCCTATTTGACAAGCTTCAAATTTTTCAAACGCGAGCGACTCGAATACAAATATCTGGAATTCAACTCTATAAACCTGGAGAACTCGATCAGATGCATGATCTCACCCTGACAACGCTAGAAGGCGTCCCTGGCAAAGATATTGTCGAACACTATGGCTTGGTTCAAGGCAGCACGATTCGAGCCAAGCACGTGGGTAAAGACATCCTCGCAGGCTTTAAGAATATTGTTGGAGGCGAACTCAAAGGCTATACCGAACTCCTGCAAGAGTCTCGTAAAGAATCAATTGAACGCATGGCGATGCAGGCTCAACAGCTAGGCGCTAACGCAGTGGTTAATATCCGCTTTGCGACCTCTTCGATTGCGCCTGGTGCAGCAGAGCTGTTTGCCTATGGCACCGCTGTCAAAGTCAAATAATCTAGATTCAAATAATCTAGATAGTTATTCACAGGCGAACAGGGGAAAGACATGGAGTTATTAGTTCCGTTGATTCTGATGGGTGTCGGCTTTTTTGTAGGCCGACATTTCGAGGCCAAGCACTACGCCTCTATCAAGGCCAGAGAGAAGAAAACGCTCCACATTCCAATGATGAACTTTGGTGCGAAACAATCGCTGCCATACGCCCACGATGCCAAGCTGTTTGTCGGCAGCGTTGTGGTCGCCAATGACTATTTCAAAACTATCTCAGCGAGCTTGCGTAGCCTAGTCGGTGGCCGAGTAGTGGTCTACGAGAGCCTAGTCGATCGCGGTCGCCGGGAGGCTCTACTGCGGATGAAGGAAGAAGCGATAGAGTGGGGCGCTTCTCAGATTATCAATGTCCGCTTTGAAACCTCAAGTATTGGTGGCAAATCGCGCGACCAGGGTCTTTCTGCGGTTGAGATTCTAGCCTATGGAACTGCCATTCGATAGCTGTCGTTTAATGTAGCGTGTGCCCGACCTATTCGGTACGTGCTAGTCACTTGGCTCGTTGTTACTCAAGGCTTTCAGCCTGCGAGCCGTGCCTTAGCCAAATGACAAACGCTATAGTGGTACTGACTGAGCCTGCCAATGAAATTCGTTCCAAAGGAAATTACCGAAGAGGTCAACGTTACTCCAGTTCATCCGCTGGTGAACCTGGCATATCTGCTGGGAACGGTTGCTTTGGGCGGGATTGTTGTTTATGCGGCTCTAGGGCTAATTGCAGGCCAGCTAGTCAAGCGTATCGGCCCCGAAACTGAAGAGAAAATTGGGGCTAGTCTAGTCGGCTCTATAATAGATAGAACCGATGTAGAAAGAATAGATGCTGATGATAGCAGGCTGGTTTATCTTCAAGATCTAACCACTTCGCTTCAAGAAGATCTCTCGCAAACGAAGATAGCGACCGTTGACTATCCCCCTGTTAAAATCGGCATTCTAGATACGCCCGAGGAGAATGCGATGGTGACAGCAGGTAGCTATCTGATGGTGACAGCAGGGTTGCTAGCCAATGTTGAAAGTGAGAACGAGCTGGCTTTTGTTCTAGCTCACGAGTTGGGCCATTTGCACAATCGCGACCCGCTGAATGCGCTGGGGCGATCGCTAGTATTACTCACCGTGAGTGGTCTGCTAGGGATAGGGCAAGGTTCTACCTCTACCCTAGTGCCGGACGTCTTGAATTTGGTAGAACAGGGACATAGCAGAACCCAGGAAAGTGCGGCCGATGAGTATGCGATCGCACTGATGATGGCCCGCTATCCCCACGGCGGCCACAGCCTGGACTTCTTCAGACGCGTAGAAGCGGACGAACTCGATTTAGGTGTCCTCGGCTCAGTCGCCGAATGGCAACAGACTCATCCGCTGACGGGCGATCGCATCGAGCATCTAGAAGACATTGCAAAAGCTAACGACTGGCCACTGACAGGACCGCCTACCCCACTGCCCGAGCATATCGACTGTCAGAACTTCGTTCCCTGTCAGAACTGAGACTAGCTTTTCGAAGCCGACTTACCAAGATTTCTTAAGCTGGCTGATCTGAATTTGATTGATCTTCAGCTTGTACGAACGATTCAGCTGGCGCAGTCCTAGCTTTCGAGTTACGAAGTCGCCTATAAAGATACCGAGCCCGTACCGCTTAACCTTGAACGAGACTTTGGCAAACCAGTTCTGCGCATTCAGCCGTAGACGATCCAACGGCGAAAGCTCTATTTTTTCATAGTCGCTTAACGAAAAGCCGCGTTCCACCATCTTGTCACCGACTCTTTCTTCTACTAGCTGAATTTCTCTAGGTGAAAGCTTACGCTGCCAACCCTGCACCAGCTTTGGATCTGGCAAGCCGTAGTCGGTCGTATGAACATAGTCCATCATCTCGGGGCTATACTCGACGCCGATAAAGTCACAGACCTGGTCCATCACGGCCCGGTTGTCAGCAATCAAGTCCTGATAGCGAACCTCTAGTTTGCGATCATCCGGCAGCAGAGGGCCAAGCTTATCCCAGATCGCTTCTGCCTTGACCCAGCGATCTAGACCGTTCCAAACGTTACCTGCCCACCCCTTTACCACGCAAGAACGGCTGACATCGCGCGGATCGCGCACGATGTGAATGAACTTTGCCTCTGGCCAGATAGCAGGCAGTCGATCGAAGTGATGATGGACAGTCGCGCCAATTATCGGTTTATTGAAAGTCTCTTTTCGCTGCCGCAAAAAATCATTGACCAGCGCAGGGTAGTCCAGCGTCCGATCGATTGTCATCTTGCTCATCTGAAAGATGCGATGCGTAGATAGCCACTCGTAGTAGTCTGCTAGCGCAGGGGGGTTGTTTTGGTCGTCCATCATAGTTACCGCGTACTCAAACTCGTTGAGCCAGGTGATCTGCGGATGAAAATTAAGCATCAGCCGCAGCAACGTAGTGCCCGAGCGCTCAGAACCAACCAGAAAAATGGGATTGGCAATCATCGCAGCAGATTCAGAGACAGTCATAGTTACCGTTAGCACTATTTTTCTTCTGTAGCTTTAGACTGAAAATATTCGGGGAAAGTTTCGCAAACTTAGAAGCGATCAATCCAGCGGGTGGCTTATTTGACTGGTATTGTCCCAAGGCTCAGGAGAAGTATAGTCGCTGCTACGATTGAGCAGAAGGTTTAGTAGATAGCTGAGCGGAGAGTGCAGTTTTGCCTGGTTCTATAGCGTTGAGCGTTCCTAGACATAGCGGCTGTTCTATTGCACTTGTGTCTGCACTTGTGTCTGCACTTGTGTCTGCACTCGCGTCTGCTGCGTTCATCAGGCGGGCAAGCTTTTTTGATTCTTGGATAACGTCGAACTGTTCGCTGACTTTGGCTACGCCCTGCTCACCAAACTGCTGACGGAGCGAGCCATCTAGAAGGAGAGTTCGGATGCGATCGCCTAGAGCCCCCTTATCACTCGGCGGCACCAAAAATCCATTCACCCCGTCTTCTACCAGCTCGCTAATTCCGGCAATCTGCGTAGCGACCACGGGCACGCCCGACATCAGCGCCTCCATCAGTACGACTGGCACCCCTTCCGCAAAGCTAGGCAGTACGAATACATCGGTCGCTTGCAAATATTGTCGAACCTTTGCCTGCGACTGATACCCAACAAACTCTACCTGTTCGGTAAGTCCCATCTCGGCAGAGAGCGCTTCTAGCATAGCTCTATCCTCGCCATCGCCTACCACTGTTAGAGTTACATTAGGCATGGTTTGTTTCAAACTCTGGAGACTCTCTAGCAAGATAGGCAGACCCTTTACCGCTGCCAAGCGACCGACGAATAGCAATCGACTGCCTGTCCCTTTGTGCTGCACCTGTTCAAACTGCTCTGGAACCACACCGCAGTGAACAATTTTCAACTTGTCCCAAATCTCGTAGGGGGCGAACACCATTGCCTGAGACCGACAATAGTGGCTAATGCAAGCAACAAAGCTGGCTCGCTTCATTTTCTCGTCAATTCGCCAGCGCTTCGGCTCAAAAAAGATGGCCGGACCGTGCAGCGTAAAGCTATAGCTAAAGCCGCCGAGCGCAGCGGCTAACATTGCGACAGAACAGCTCGTATTGCCAAAATGATTGTGCAGATGAGAGAGTTCTTTTTGACAGATTTGATCGGCCAGAATTCCTGCTTCGGCAAAGTAGAACAGCTGATAAAGCAGTCCTCTTAGATCTGGCTGTTTGGTTTTCCGGGCTAGTGCGATCGCTCGTAGATAGCGCGCAGGAGACTTGATCAGCAGCGAGCCATGCGCCTTCAGCAGAGTCAGCGGATTGGGTGGCAAGATATAAAACGTTCTATCTCTCTCACTTGCCTGCTCGGGTCCAACAATGTGCGACTCGCTAGGTCGACGAACCGAGAAAGTATGCACCTGTACACCGTATTCTCTCAGTCCAGCAACCTCACGCTGAATGAAGATATCAGTCGCGCGGGGATAGGTTCCTGTTAGATAAGCAATGCGCATAGTAGTAGATCAGGTTGAAGAAAAGAGCTAGCTAGCCGACTCTGTGCCGACGGGTTCTGGGCTGGCGGGTTCTGGGCTGGCGGGTTCTGGGCTGACGGGTTCTGGGTTAGAGGGTCCTGTATCGGTAGATCTTGAGTCGGTAACCTTTGAGCCATTTGACTCTGGTAATTCACTGGACTCTGACAGAACGGCTGTGGTCGTCACAGCGAAGTGATTTTGATTGTCTAGGCTGCGGGCGATCGCATCTTTCAAACCATACCTAGGCTCCCAGCCCAAGCAAGTCTTTAGCTTCTGATTGCTATATTGCAAAGGCTTGAACCGAGCGTCCAGCCGAGAAGGAATCAGCACGCCTGGCAGCTTTGCTTTTCCGCCTAACAGCTTTTGGTTGACAAACCAGGCCAAATCGCCCACCGAGCGCACCAGCATCCAGTTCATCGGCACAAACCTGGGCGGGTTAGGTACCTGCGCCTTTAGCTGCTTGGCATACTCGCGCTGAGTCGGCGGATTGTCATCGAAGATATTGATCGTCTGACCGATTGCCCCTTCTTGTTCAGTCGCCATTACAATCGCATCCGCACAGTTCTCGACGTACGAGAGCGGCAGCTGAGACTGTGCCCCGATTCGCAACCACCAACGCTCGCCCAGGCTAGCACCTAGCCGCGCGGTCCACAGGTTGTCTTTTCCATAGATGACGCCGGGCCGCAGCACGGTAATCAGACCCCCCTGCTTTGATTCAAAATCTCGCACTAGCTGCTCTTGCAGCAGCTTAGTCTGCGCGTACTCGTCTCGCGATGCCGTGTCTTTCACCAGCGGCGACGATTCGTCTAATGTCTCTTCGCTCTCTATGTTGATGTAGTCGTAGACTGAAAAGGTGCTAATAGCAATCAGACGCTTCACGTCTTTCTCTACCATTGCCATCAACAGGTTTTCAGTGGCTAGCACGGTCCCTCCAAACTGGGTGTAGAAGTCCCCAGCTTTGGCCGCCGCCAGATGAATCACCGCATCGATATCGACTAGGGATTCGGCAATACCTGCTCGCCTACGCAAATCGAACCTAGCAAATTCGACATTGGGATGCTTAGCCCACGGAATCACAGAACTGTCGCTAGCCGGACGAACCACCGCGCGAACCTGATGCCCCTTCCGCAGCGCGGCTGCGGTCACATACTTGCCCAAAAAACCAGACGCACCGGTGATCAGTAGCTTCATTCGACGTTCTCCTCTTCGAAGTTCTCCGCGTAGCAGGGCCGTTCCCTGTTCACCCTCATTAATACCATCAGCCAGATACCATCAGCTATATTTCAAATCGTCGAATTCATCGCCTACTAGAAACTAGTTGCCGCCATAAATCAAGCTGAGGTTATCTGAGAGGCTAGCTGACCTTTCGAGGCATGATTAGCCTGAGCATGCCCTTTTTCCCATACGTGGGCCTGCTTCTGATTCAGCGCTTCAGTCGCCTTCTGCTTCCCTTCAACTAGACACCTTCGCTGGTAGTCGCGCAGAAACTTACGAAAGGCAGAATCGCCGTATCGTTCCTTTTGCGTCGCCATCGATTTTAGATAGCCGTACATCATCATCGCCCCGCCGACTACATAGGGCGGAGTCACCATTCTGTAGACCGTGCTGGCTGCCATATAAACGAGCCCCGTCCCCATAAAGTACTGACCAGCACCGTGGCGGGTTCGACCAGTGAAAATATTCTTTTGACTAGAGCCCATAGGCCGCAGGTGAATAAATCGCAGATCGGGTTCATCCCAGCTACAGGCAATCCAGCCCAGCATCCGGCAGCGGTGGCCATCAATCCCGTCCCACATCACCTGCCTGACAAATCCACCGATTTCTTCAAAGCACTCTCTTCGGTAAAACTTGATCATTCCTACAGAATTCTCGTCCCCACAGCGTTCGCTGACTAGCTCACCATCCTTACCGGGGAAATATGGTTTGCCGCTACAGGTTCCTAGCCGGGGGGTTGCCTCCATCTGTTCCACCATCCGCTTGAAATAGGTCGGTGGAATATCTAGGTCTACATCTAGCTTGCAAACGTAGTCGTAGTCAGTGGGGGCGATCGCCGCGTAGCCAGCGTAGAAAGCTTCGATCACGCCGGGGCCAACGCTTCTTTTGCCGCGATCGCCCCGCTTCACTACCTCGATAAAGGCATACTCGCTTGCCGCCGCTGCAATAATATCCTGCGTCCCATCGGTCGAACCGTCGTCGACGATGAGCCACTTAGTCGGTAGCAATGACTGACTTGTAATAGAATCAATCGTTGTTTGAATGTATGCCACCTCGTCACGACAGGGGCTGATGAGCACGTAGCGCCTAGCCATGTATGCATTTTCTCCTATTCACCCGTATTCATCCAAAGAAAGGGGATCCTGTTTCAACAGAAGGGCCTCCCTACAGTCAATAGGATATGTCTGCACAGAAAATTGTTCCGGCCCAGGTGAAACTTTCCAGAGTCATTCGACGAGCTAGTCGATATTAGTAGAAAACGAGCGCCCGTTGAGACTGTCAGGTTTAAGTCCAGAACCTCAGTGATTGCTATGGTTCGAAGCCTGCTCAATCGCTAAGAGAGCACATTGAAACTTTCGTAAACTAGTTGAAGTCTTATATCCAAGATATCTTGTTGGAGACTTATAACGGTGCCTTTCTATCCGACTTTACAAAGCTCAAAGTTACACAGCTTGAAGTCAGTCACTGACAACACAATGCAAAACCCTACTTTTCTCGGCATTGGAGCACACAAGGCAGGAACTTCTTGGCTGTACAGTCAGCTAATCAATCACCCTGAAGTGTATATGCCGCCTAAAAAGGAGATTCACTTTTTTGATCGTTCTCCCCGCTACCTTAGTCCCAACACTTTGGCTGAGTCGTCGCCGTGGATAAGGCCCTTCAAATTAGAAACTCATGACTGGAAAAACATCGCAGTCGATACAGCGCGTATGGCTAAGTATGCACTGACAGGTGATCTTGATAGAGCGCAGTGGTATAGAAAATGGCTGTTTGGCTACTACGACGAGAGTTGGTACAGATCATTGTTTGAAAGCTATAAAGGCTACAAAGCCTACGGTGAAATCTCGCCCGCTTATTCTATGCTGGAGTCCTCAGATGTCGTGCGGATAAAGGCGCTCAATCCTGATATAAAGCTGATTCTGATGCTTCGTGACCCTATTGACCGGGTTTGGTCGAATATAC
The DNA here is from genome assembly GCA_039111275.1 of Cyanobacteria bacterium P01_D01_bin.1. Classification (GTDB taxonomy): domain Bacteria; phylum Cyanobacteriota; class Cyanobacteriia; order Phormidesmidales; family Phormidesmidaceae; genus Phormidesmis. The sequence continues at coordinate 14,072 of JBCCOH010000006.1, forward strand.
GATACGGCTCCGAGAAAGGTCGTATCAAGGTCGATCTTGATTCTCCTAAGGACATTCTCAATGCCCTAAAGCAGCCAGAGGTGGCTCTACGCGGGGACTATGAACGGACTTTGAATACCTACCTTGAGCACTTCGATGCTTCGCAGCTGTTAGTTTGCTTCTACGAAGCGATTAAATATGATCCTATTGGACTGATGTCGGGAATAGCGACGTTTCTAAAGATCGCCCCCTTTGCCAAATCAGATGTCGACGCTAAAAAGCGAGTGAACGCGTCCAAACCACGGCCTATGCCCAGCATCGTCAAAGACTATTTACTCGAAACTTACGGCTCCCAAGCTAGAAGGCTAGCTGCGAGGCTGGGCAGCTACGCCAATATGTGGGAAGGGGTAGAGAGTCATACTAGGACTCAGCTGCTAGGCTCTAGTACAAAACCAGACACAAACTCAAGTAATAGTTTGCAGATGGCTCCTACAATTCATCCCTAGAGCAAACGTTGTAAAGCAACGCCGTAAGGCAAAGGCCAGTTAAGAAGAACTGGCCGCTAAGACGACTTCTTCGTATGTGCCAGTTTGCTGTATTCGACCACCTTCTAGCTTGTAGACGCGATCGCAATTCTCAATCGTAGACAGCCGGTGCGCGATGATAATCAGCGTCTTGTCCCCAGCCAAACTATTAATCGCATCGCTCACTCGCTTCTCCGTCTCAGAGTCTAGCGCTGAGGTTGCTTCATCTAGCACTAGGATTTCACGTCCGTGATAAATTGCTCTAGCGATGCCTACTCGCTGCCGCTGACCGCCAGAGATCCGCATTCCCCTTTCACCCACCATCGTCTCTAGCCCCTCTGGCAGCTGGTCTACCAGTTCCTCTAGCTGAGCGGCTTTCACTGCCATAGTCACGCGCTCGTAGTCGATTTGGTCCGTAGGCACACCAAACGCGATATTCTGTGCCATCGTCTCATCGGTTAGAAAAATTGACTGAGGAATGTATCCTAGCAAATCCTGCCAAGATCTAAGATCTGAATAGACCGAGTCGCCGTCTAACAAAATATCGCCACCGGTCGGTCGTAACAGACCCAAAATTATATCTACTAGCGTTGTTTTACCCGACCCGGATTTGCCCACCAGAGCAATCGATTCACCTTTTCGAATCGTCAGCGAGATCTCTTCGATAGCGGGTTCTGTTGTATTTGGATAAAAGAACGTGACCTTATCTAGCGCAACAGACTTCTTGAACTGAGGCGGTTTAGACCGAGCGCGACCTCTGTTTGAGGCCATTGACGAGAGATCATACGCTTCGATCTCCTTTAGATCTTTGTAGAGCATGTCTAGGGCATAGCTCATCGCTCGCATCCGACCTAAAGAGTTCATAATTTGACTAGACGCTGGAATCATGCGGATCGACGCAATGGCAAAGACGCCCATCACCGCTGTCAGCTCCTCTAGCGTGCGACCTAGCCACAGCTGGGAAATCAGAATAAACAAAATCAAGAAGACAACTAGTACCGTTTCAATCGCGACTTTTGGCATGAGCTGAAAGCTATCTACCAGCGTAGAAGCATCTCCAAATCGCTTCGAGTACTGCCGCAGGTCTGCCTCAAAATAGGGCTCGCATCCTAGTACCTTCGTCTCTTTTAGTCCACCTAGGCCGTGATTGATTGAGCGAATCATATCGCCTTGGGCCATCGATCTGGTCCGGCCCCAGCCCCGAATCCGACGGCTCACTCTCGCAAAGACTAGAAAGACAGGAAGTAGAACAGCTAACGCCATCACCACCAAGGACAGATCGGTGGCCGCTAGCAGGCACAGCAGCAACAAAATCAACAGTGCATTCGCTGTGATGTCTAATAGTGGAATCAGGCAGTTTACCGTAAACTGCGTAGATTCAAAAGAGAGATTTTTTACCAGTGTGGCACTGTTGCGATTGAGGTGAAATAGATAGGAAATGTTGAGATAGGTATGAACTAAGCGGGCTTCAAGCTCCTGCTTTTGCCTGTAGCTGAAGCGATAGATGTATACCTTACAAAAGAAGTATGCGGCTGATTTGAATAGCAGCATCCCGATGACAACCGCAGCGCTCGCTAGGATAATTTGTCTATCTGTTTCTATGCCAAAGATAGCAACCAGCTGAGCGAGTGCAGGCTTGGTTTGGACGATAGCAGGATCGCTAACAATGCTGAAAAAAGGACCGATCAGTCCAATGCCCAACGCTTCTAGAACCGAGACAAACACAAACAGACACAGCATTGTTGCTAGCTGCGTGCGTTTGCTAGAAAGAACATACAAAACCTTCGATAGATACTGTCGCATGAACGGTTATCTCTGTAGAAAATTGAGAGTGAAAGACTAATGATTCAGTTAGTAGGTTCGCCTGGTGGGTTTAGCCGCTACGCCGACCGACTGACTTCAACAGACTTGCCTTTGATAGCCTTGATGTAGTTGTAAAGCGTACGGGCAACGCTAGCCATCCACACATCCACGGTCCAATACGTTTGAATGTATTGCTTTGTCTCTGCGATCTGTAGCGTACGGCTCATTCCCCACTGTGCCAATAGCTGACCAAACGAGTGAGCAAACAGTCGATTGGCATACGTCTTGGTTTGGGGAAATCGTTGACGTAGATGATAGGCAGCTCGAATGTTGTTCTTGGCTCTAGTCGCAGCAATGCTGTCTTGACCCTCAAACATGTTAGATCCATGGATTCTATGCACGGCTAAAACATCAGAGCACAGCATCCCAGGTGCCAAGACGATAGTGGCCAAGCGCAAATACTCGTCATGCATGCGTTCTGGCATAGGCAGAGCCTTGGACAGAACTTTTCGCCGAAAGCACAGTCCGCTAGTAGCCGGTAAAAATGGCAGCTTTCCACCCGTTCGCATTGCTAGGCGAAAGTCGACACTACCCGCGCTCAAGGAGAGGCCGTCTCGCAAATGCTGACCTTGGGTATCGACATCGCTCAAAGCGTGAAACAGCCAGCCCGCATCAGGAGCGTTTGCCCAGGTGGCAACAACTTTTTCGACCTTGTCAGGACTGAAATAATCATCTGCGTCTAGCAGACAGATAATCTCGCCGCGACTAGCTACTAGGCCAGCATTAAACGCTGAACCCTGCCCACCGTTTTGCTTTAGAACAGGGGTGATGCGATCGCCATATCTTTCAATCACCTCGATAGAAGCATCCGTCGACCCGTCATCTACTACGACCACTTCAACCTTGCTGTACGACTGTGCCAGCGCGCTATCTATTGCATCTGCCAGGAAAGCCTCGTAGTTGTAGTTGTTGATTAAAATACTGACGAGAGGAGAATCACCCATGAATTGCTGCCGCTATTTTTCTATCTATACCCGTAAAGAAGTTGCTGGTTGAGGGACATGGTCTATCTCCCATTCAGCTGACTGCGCAGACACGACTTCTAAATAGGTTCGACAAGACAGTGGTAGCCCTAGCCAACGCCCAAGTTCGGCTAGATCAAGATCTAGCTTTTCTTCTAGCCAGGCTTGCTCGCTATCCGAAAGCTGGGGCCGCTGCTGCATCTGCCATAGCCCTTTGATGCGATCGCGCACCGACTGAGGCACCAACCGCCTACGCAGCGTACTCAAAATCGGCGCATTGACGATTGCATCTCGCAGCGCGTTGTCCCTTAAGCGTTCTTTTGATACGTGGCGATGTCCGGAGTCTTCCTGCCACTGCACAGGCTGAGGGCACCCGATGAACTCGCCGACGCGTGAGAATTCTGAGCGTGGGTCTTGTTTCAATCGCTCGAAAAAGACAGGTAGCACTCGCTCTGGACCAAAGGTTTCTAGGTAGGGCCTAAGCTGCATAGCATAGCTGCTGTACTGGTACAGCTCCGGTCGATTTTTTAGGGCGCTAGATAGATCCTTCGAGACTATCCTTTGGCTCCACTCATGGACGTACTGAGAGATCAGCCGCTCTATCGGATGGCGCATCACGTAGATTAGCTTGACATCCGGCAGATGCTGCTGCAAGCGTGGCAACGCCTCAGGATAAGTCGGCAGTTTGGTGTAGTGCGTGCTAGATTCGCCGCAGATATCAGCCGGGCTAGTCTCGCTAAACAGGTCTAAGTACCAGTCCATTCCTTTTTGATACTGGTCATCATCGCTAAAAAAGTTGGGTTCTTTGGGTTCGCTCATAAACACGCCCGGCTGAGCGTTCAACTGCTCATGAAGTGTTGTGGTAGCACACTTCATAGCGCCCATGATTATGAACTGGGGAGCGTTAGCCATCAATCGCCGCCTTCGAATCTATACACCCTATGATGATGAAACTTAACAAAAGGTTCCAATGTAAGGTGTCAGCTAACAAGCTGTTGACTGACAATCTGTCGGCTAGAGCGCTAGATTCAGTCTCCGGCTAATTCAGCGTTCGGACGTGTAGACTGAGCAGGCCAAATTCGCAAAGATAAGAACAGCACCATGTACAGCACCCAGTACAGCGTTACTCGCTGCATCAGGACTGATTCGGTCATGTTGCTCGCAACCATTAGAGTCAAGAAAGTAAATGGCCAAAGATCTTCTGGAGCGTTGGCTAAATAGGCTCTGCGGATAGCGATGCCATAGGTTAGCAGCAGTCCTATGGCAAATATCCCAAAGCCGACAATTCCAATCTCTAGCAAAACATCTAGAAACCCGTTGTGCGCATGGGCCGGGATGTAGTCACTGTTGCTAGCGAGCAGTCCGATGTCTTTGGCGAGTGGGTTGTCGGGCACCCAGAATGCGGCTCGTCCGTAGCCCAGTAGCGGTCTTCTTGCAACGTTCAAGATTACGCCTGTCCAGATGTAGGTCCTCGCAGATAGGGTGGGATCTCTGCCTAGGGCAATCACAATATCCTGCCAGGTCTGGGATAGAACGGTCCCGGCTGCCAAAAAACATAGACCAGCCAAGTCAATCATCAACACGCTACGGCGACCGCGCCACCGAAAAAGCCGGGCGGCGATCACCACAAACAGCATGACAAAAAAGATAATGAGTCCTGACTTTGATGTCGATAAGATGAGCATCGCCACCGAAAAGACCAGCGCCCCTTGCGATATCCGCTTCTCGAGTAAATTGCGGCTGAGCAAGCTAAGAACAAAGAACAAGAGCATTGTCATCGTCATTGTCGTCGAGAAGTTATTTTTCTGACTGTAGATACCGCGCCAGGCGCCTTTGAACTTTGGATCTAGGTGACGACCAATTTCGGGAATTGCGATCGCATAAAACAAACTCAAAACAGCCGCAATTCCCAATGCAACTGCCAGTATGCGCATCTGCTCACGCATGTTGAAACGAGAGGCAAAGTAGAGGGCAAACGCTGCCGTTGGCAGCACTTCCCCTCGAACGCTCTCGGTTGTATAGGCAGGCGATATCGTCCAGCCTGAGGACAGCACTAGCAGGCCGACTACTGGCCACAGTAGCCAGCCTTTGCGAATTGCCTTTAGCGTCCCTTTCCAACGAAGCAAGAGCAACAGCAGCACCACCGCAAAAATGCCATAGCGCATCGGCCTCATATATGTCAGCTCGTTGTCCAATATCGTGGCAATTCCATTGGAATAGAACAGCCAAGCAAAGACACAGAACCCCTTTTCCATCAGATCGAGCCTGGTCTGCTGGGAAGGTAGAACAGAACCTGGCAAGTCGTGAGCGCGGGCAAAAGAAGAATTATCCACAGTCATTTTTCTACAACCACTCGTTTGGTCAGTATTGCTATCACTTCATTCGATCTACCCGTCGAGATAGGGCAACTCCAGTCGCTGACTTCAGCGTGGCCTAGCGGATGCTGCTAGTGGATAGCAATCTAGACGGCGGACGGGGCCAAGCAGCGGAGGCCGAGTTTTGGTCTTGAGTCAAGGGAGCGGGCTCAGTGCTTCGATAAGCAAAAATTTCACATGCCAAAGGAGTTGAAGAAGATAAACGCCGTGCAAAAAAGCTTTTAGGGCATTGCAGAAAGTGCGGCGATAGAAGGTGCCCCGCAGGCGATAGGGTGTTATCAAAGTCAGTGTAATCACTTACTATCTACCTATGTATTTATCCTTATAAATCATACAGTTTTGCCTATTATTCCTTGCCCACGGTTCAAGCTACAAGCTGGCTTAAAACAAGTAGGGTTGAGACAAGTTGGGTTAAGACTCACTGCCGCTCGTAGCGATTAGCAATGACAAATGCTCCCATCTCCTCCGATCCGACTCCTGTAGAAGAAGATGTGTTCCCAATCGCTGGGATTGGCGCATCGGCTGGTGGGATTGAAGCCTGTTCGATGCTGCTGCGCGAGCTGCCTGCTGATACTGGCATCGCGTTTGTCGTCATTCAGCATCTCGGGGCCGATTCGCCCAGTATGCTTAGCCAAGTCCTAGCGCGGGAGACGGCCATGCCCGTTGTTGAAGCTGAGAATGACTCGGCCATGCAGCCTAATCATGTCTATGTGATTCCGCCTAATCAGGTGTTGTCGCTAACTGAGGGCCGACTGCGGCTTACGCCCAGGCCACCCGGTACGCGGCCATTTATGCCAATCGATATATTTTTTGAATCGTTGGCAGAAACTTACCAAAACCGGGCGATTGGGACTGTGCTTTCAGGGCTAGATGGCGACGGCGCGGAGGGTCTAAGGCTAATCAAGCGATCTGGGGGCATTACCTTTGCCCAGTCACAAGAGACCGCCCAGTTTAGCGATATGCCCAACACAGCCGTCGAAACAGGCGAGGTTGATTTTATTCTGCCTCCGGCTGAGATTGCTCAGGCACTAGCGGAAATTGCATCGCATCCCTATCTCTCTCATCCTGAGGCAATTAGGTTGACTCGATCTGGCCAGACGGGTTCAGAAGCCAGCCCAGAAGCCAGCCCAGAAGCCAGCCCAGAAGCTAGCCCAGACAGCGGTGAAGCAAGCGCTGCTATAGACCAGCGGCAAACCGCAGAAGCCGATAGTGAACAAAGCCTCTCGCAGATCTATGTCCTGCTAAAGTCTGCAACGGGCGCAGACTTTAGCCAGTACAAGCGAACGACCTTTGAGCGGCGGTTGAAGCGGCGGCTAGCGCTCTATCGGCTTAGTCGTGTAGATGACTATGTTGATCGTTTGCGCACCGATCCAGCCGAGGTTAAAGCACTCTATCGTGATGTGTTGATCACGGTTACTAGCTTTTTCCGCGACCCGGAGGCCTTTTCCTTCTTAAAGGAATCGGTGTTTCCTGCGATTGTGGAGCAAAAAAATCTTGACGCGCCGATTCGGCTGTGGGTGGCGGGCTGCGCGACGGGTGAAGAATGCTACTCCCTGGCGATTTGCCTGCTGGAGTTCTTATCAGATCAAAACATCAACCCTTCTATTCAGATCTTTGGCACTGATATTAGCGAAGAGGCTATCGAGGTTGCTCGTCAGGGAATGTATCCAGAAAATCGCATGGAGGGCGTCTCGGCAGAGCGGCGGCAGCGGTTTTTTATCCGCACCGACGGGCGTTACCAGATCAGTAAGGCGGTTCGCGAGCTGTGCGTGTTTGCTCGCCAGAACCTAGGCGGAGACCCACCATTTTCCAATATCGATCTGATTAGCTGCCGCAACGTTTTGATCTACTTTACGCCTGCGCTACAGCAGCGAGTTCGAGCGATTTTTCACTACAGCCTAAATGCCAACGGCTTTTTGTGGCTAGGCAGTTCTGAGAGCATCGGTGAGGCCTCTGAGCTGTTTAGCGTCGTGGACAAAAAACATAAGGTCTACAGCCGCAGCCCGGCTGTCAATCGCTTGAGCTTTGATTTTGTGATTAGCGACCACACGGCGCTAAATCCCCAAGCTAAGAGCGAAGGCAGCGCTGCCGAAGACGCCAATTATTTCAACGTGCAGCGGCAGGCCGACCAGATCGTGCTCAGTCGCTATGCGCCAGTAGGCACGGTGATTGACGATCGGCTAAATATCTTGCACTTTCGCGGCGATACCAGCCCGTATCTGAGACCTGCGCCGGGTGAACCCAGCTTTAACCTGCTCAAGATGATTCAGCCCAGCCTGCTCTTAGAGTTGCGCTCGGCTATTGATAGAGCCAAAGCTCAAGAGATCCGGGTCAGACGAGAAGGCGCTCAACTCGAAGGCAATCCCAGGTATATCCAGATTGAAGTGACGCCGATGAAAAATCCGCTCTCTCTAGAGCGCAACTATCTGGTGCTGTTTGAAGAAGGGGCGCTAATTGAGCTTGGTTCTGTCGAGAGGAGCGATCGCGCAGAAGACACTGATGAGTCCCCCCCTACTGATCCAACCGTAGCCCGGCTCGAGCAGGAGCTAGCGGCTACAAAGCAAGAGCTGCTCGATACGCAAGCCTATCTTCAGGCAACTGTCGAAGAGCACGAATCTACCAATCAGCGAATCACGACCGCTAACGAAGAGATTCTCTCTAGCAACGAAGAGCTGCAAAGCACCAACGAAGAGTTGCAAACCGCAAAAGAAGAAATCCAGGCCGCCAACGAAGAGCTAAAAACAACCAACGAAGAACTTCAGGGCCGCAATGCGGCTGCTCGCTCTAGCAACAACGATCTGCTCAACCTGCTCAACAACGTCAAGCTGCCTGTCATCATGCTCTCGAGCGACCTGCGGATTCGCCGATTCACGCCAGCTGCCCAGCAGGTATTTAACCTAATTCCAGGTGATATCGGCCGACCGATTAGCAATATTCGCATCGACCTCGAAGTGCCCGAATTCGAGGCGCTCATTCTACAAGTAATCGAGACCCTAGAGCCGCAGGAGCAGGAAGTACGCGACAGTGCTGGCCGCTGGTATCAACTGCGCATCAGGCCCTACCGCACCGCTGAAAACCTGATCGATGGCGCGGTAATTGCGCTAATTGACATCAGCCATATCAAACAGACGCTAAGGCAGTTAGAAAAGGCGCGTACCTATGCAGAGCAAATCGTCGAAACGGTGCGCCAGCCGCTAGTCGTATTAACCGCCGAGCTAGAGGTAAAGACCGCTAACCGGGCGTTCTATGAAATGTTCCGAGTGTTTCAGGAAGAAACCGAAGGGCAGCTACTTTTTGAGCTAGGAGATGGCCAGTGGAATATCCCCAGCCTGCGAGCGGCGCTGACATCGCTTTTGACAGATGGCGGTCCTCGAATTCAAAACTTCGAGATCGCTTATGACTCTGAGCAACGGGGGCGCAGAAGCTTGTTAATAGACGCCTGCGAGATTTGCGAGATCGGCGCTCAAGAAGCAGAAAACGGCATGGACCAAATGATCTTGCTCTCAATTGAAGACACTACAGAGCGTCAGCAGGCTGAAACTGAGCGCATTCAGCTCGTCCAGGCAGAGGCCGCTCGGACTGAGGCCGAAGCTGCCAATATCAGCAAAGACGAATTCCTCTCTGTGCTCTCGCATGAGCTGCGCAACCCACTCAACAGCATCTCAGGTTGGATAAAAATTCTGCTCGAATCATCCCCCGACCCAGCGCTACTCAACCGCGCCCTCAACAACATCGACCGCTGCACCAATACGCAGATTCGAATGATTGAAGATCTCTTGCAGATCTCTCGGATTGTTCAAGGCCAGTTAGAGCTTCAGAAAGCAGCAGTCAATCTAACCGAACTGGTCAGCAGCGTTGTAGATGTTCTATTGCCTACTGCCGAGCGAGAAAACATTCAGTTCCTGGCGAATCTCGACGATTCTCCTGGCCACTTTTATATCGACCCTGATCGCTTGCGGCAAGCATTGAACAACGTGCTCTCCAATGCCATCAAATTCACGCCCGCAGGTGGCCAGGTGAGTATACAGTTGACCTACACTGACGAGCAGGCCCGTATCGTAATTGCTGATACTGGTAGGGGCATCGATCCTGCCTTCTTGCCCTATGTCTTTGAACGGTTTCGGCAAGAAGATAGATCAACGACTCGGCAGTACGGCGGCCTGGGCTTGGGTCTGACCATCGTCAGAACCTTTGTCGAAGCGCACGAAGGCACGGTCCAAATTGATAGCCTTGGGTTAGGAGCAGGCACCACTCTCACCATCACACTGCCATTAACTATCGCTTTCTCACCCGCCGAAACGGTCACCTCTTCTCCCAGCGACGAAGATTTACTCTCGAATCTGCGTATCCTAGTGGTAGAAGATAATCGCGACAATCTAGAAGTCCTGATGATAATGCTAGAGATGCAGGGAGCAACCGTGATTACGGCCATGTCTGCTCAAGAGGCGATGGACAAGCTAGTCGAAGAAGATATTATCAATGTGCTCGTCAGCGATATCAACTTGCCCGGTGAAGATGGGCTCAGTTTTATTCGTCGCGTACGGGCCATTCGCTCAGCTGAGGATTTGCCAGCAGTTGCTGTTACTGGCTACGCGGCTGCGAGCGATCGCGCAGAGATTTCCCAAGCGGGCTTTCAGCGCTATCTGGCTAAGCCTGTGGACATGAACGAACTGATCGCTACCGTCGCTGATGTAGTGATTAATTAAATGTAGTGACTAGTGGGCACGTTCTTGTAGGCGCTTTTCTGGAACTATTCTTTTGATATTTTCTTCTTTTTATCCATAATGAGCACGTGATTGCGAACAACAATAGAAAAAAGCAGTAGAACTCTTATGGCAGCAGCGCTAAAATCCGCCGTCATCGGCACCGGAGTTATTTCAAAGCAGCATCTCTCCTTTTTGCAAGAGAGCGATCGCGCCAACCTGATTGGCGTTTGCGACCTATCGCCTGCCGCCGCCAGCTACGCTGCTAATACCTTTGAGGCCGCAGCGGCTTATACCAACTACACCGAGATGCTACAGGCAGCCAAACCCGATGTGGTTCATATCCTCACACCGCCTAGCACCCATCAGATGATTGCTACGGACTGCCTCCAGGCGGGTGCTCACGTGATCTGTGAGAAACCGATTGCCCCTAGCTATGGTGACTTTCAGGATTTGTGGAAAGTTTCTAGAGAGTGCGATCGCGTCCTGATCGAAGACCACAACTACCGCTTCAACGAACCCATCCGCAAGATCAAATCTCTGGTCGATAGCGGCATGCTAGGCGATATCCAGGAAGTCGAAATCCGCATTGCGCTGGCTGTCCGTAGCGGTGGCCGCTATGCCGACAAAAACTTACCTAGTCCCAGTCATAAGATGCCTGCGGGTGTAATTCACGACTTCATCACCCACCTGTGCTATCTCGTACTCTACTTTCTGCCAGAGTCAAACTTTGATCGCGTCTCAGCCGCCTGGAGTAACCACGGACAGGACGAGCTGTTCAAATACGATGATCTAGATGCTGTTGTTATTGGTGGTCAGACACATGGCAGAATCCGATTTAGCTGCTACACAGCGCCCGAGTGCTTTTCGGTTACCGTTCGCGGCTCAAAGGGCTACGCCGAGACTGACTTGTTCCAGCCTTATCTACGCAGCGTGATTCCTCGCCCCGGCGGCAAGCAGCTATCACCTCTGGTCAACCACTTCGTCAACGGCTGCTCACTAGTAGGCGCAAGCTTTCGCAACTTTGGTAACAAAGTCATGCAGAAAACGCCATACGAAGGACTGCACTACCTGCTAGGTCAAACCTATAACGCGCTTAGCACAGGCCAAAGGCCACCTATCACCTTTGATGATATGGCCTTGACTAGCCAGCTCGTAGAGGCGCTGCTAGCTGAAGAGAATCGAATGTAAGGCTTTGGCCACCCCTACGCGGTGTCAACACGTAGTCGGTATATCGTGTCTTTTACAGTCCGAATAACCGGAATATAGATAGCGGACTTAACACGCGGCCGATGCCGTCAACGACAGAAAGATAGCCGCGTTTGGAAACCACGATCACATCGCCTTCCTCTATCTGATAGTCATCGATTAGGTTAGTCAGATCGATCTTTTCTTCTCGAATTTCGCCGCTGTCATGCTGACGAACTAAACTGACGTCAGCTAGCCGTGCGTCCGATGTGGGCCCCCCTGCGATCGCAACTGCGCTAGAGACAGAGCTGTTGGGCGGTACTGCCACCTCACCTGGCCGCACGACTTCACCCACGACTTTCACGCGGACCGTACTCGGTGCCAGGCTAGAGCTAGCGACTGTGCGACGATCAATTGCATCGCCTTCAAGCGTAGGAATGTAGATAGAATCGCCATCTCGCAGCGGAATATCCGCAACGCCTAGCTCTGAGGTGATCGCCTCCCAAAGGTTGAAAGTAAGCGCCTCTACTTGTCCGCCTGGAAGAGGGCGACGCAGCTGAATTTGGCGGATATCGGCATCGCGAGTGACGCCGCCTGCCAAGAGCAAAGCCGAGCTAAGCGTAGGTAGAGCCGGACGGCTGGCTAGCTGAGCGTCGCTAATTCTAGAATCGCTGATGCTGTTCGCATCTAGCGTGGTGCTATTGTTGTTGCTCAGACTGCTGAGCTGCTGTGGACCGGGGCGATAGACCTCGCCTGAGACAGTCACGACTACCGGACGCGTCACGACCAGGCCGACGTTCACCACAGGATCTACCAAATAAGTGCGCATCTGCTGAGTTAGCACAGCGCTAAGCTGGTTTGGCGTCAGTCCAGCAGCATTCAGCTGGCCGATTAATGGCAGATTGATGCTGCCGTCTGGCAGGATAGCTAGCGTCCCAGTGAACTCTGGATAGCCCAGAACAGACAGAGATATCTGATCGCCTGCGCCCAAGATATAGTTAGCACTGCTAATAGAGCCAGCAGCGGTCTGTAGCGGCGTTTGAGCGATCGCACTGCTCATTCCCCAACCACTCGTCAAACCCAAACCATTCGTCGAAATGCTAGCTGGTGTGATGTCGCCCGATTGCAGGTCGCCCATCTGTAACCCGCCCGTCCACAGCGTCAGCACAGTCGAAGACACGCCCGCTATCAATGAAATTCGTCTCATAGCTTTCTTAACTCTTTGTTTTCAAACTCGCGATCGCACTGACAGCAGCGCATCTTTCAAAAGCACATCTTTCAAAGGTCCGTCCTTCAGCAGTCTGTCCTTCAGCAGTCCGTCCTTTCCTGTAGGAATAGGCGTTACGCCTAGAAGCGGCTCAAATCAATCTCAGTTACTGTCTGTTCTTTTTTCTGCTGGGCTAGCGTCGACGCTGAAGGACCCGTTGCGCCCTCGGCTAACTCACTTTCAGCGTAGGCATACTCACTAAAGTCATTCTTAGTATCGACACCGTTGGCAATCATGCCCAATACTCGAACACCCGATCTATCCAGCAGAGATTTGGCAGCTAGTGCCCGGTCGTGGCTAACATGACGCGGACGCATCACCATTAGCAGCCCGTCAGCCAAATCACCTACGACAGCAGCATCTGCTGCTCCTGAGAGCGAAGGGGTATCGAATATGATGTAGTCAAAAGTCTCTTTGAAGCGGGTGACTAGCTCCGCCATCCGCTCAGAATCGAGCAGTGCCATTGGGTTGGGAGGAACAACGCCAGCAGGCAGTACGCTTAGGTATTTATTCACTGGCTGGATTGCTTGCTCTAGGGTGCTTTCGCCAACTAGCACATGGCTGAGCCCGGCAAAATTGACCAGATTCCAAAGATGATGCTGATCGGGCGATCGCATATCCGCATCGACTAGCAACACTCGGCGATTGGTTTGAGCCACTGCTGCTGCCAGATTCGCACAGACCTCAGATTTGCCTTCGCCTGCCACTGAACTGGTCATTACCAGCACCTTCATCTGTGGATCAGAGCTGATAAATCGCAAGTTGGCCTGTAGCATCTGATAGGCACCTAGCAGCAGCGGTGACCCTCCAGAGAAAGTGACAATTCGGCGTGAGGGCAGCCCATCTTCTTCGGCCATCGCTTCCATCATGGCCGCCGTTCGAGATCTGCCAGTAGCAGTATCGAAACGGGGAATAACGCCTAGCAGCACGTAGCCAAACAGCTCTTCGCCATCCTTCACAGACTTGAGCGTACGGTCGATCAGGTCTAGGAAAAAGGCAGTCGCAATGCCTAGCAGAGTCCCAACGACAGCGCCTGCCATCAGATATTTGAGTCGACCTTCTACAGTCGCCTCAGCCGGGGGAACTGCTGGCTCTACGATCAGAGCGCTGCCGACAATGCGCCTTTCTGCAAGCTGAATCTCTTGCAGACGCTGCCGCAAATTTTCAGAGGTCTGTTGAGTAGCATCTCTGCGCTGACGCAATTCTCTTTGAGTCTGCTCCAAACGAGGAAATACTTCGCCTCTGCGTTGGTAGTTATCTCTTGTAGAGATCAAAGTTGCTAGCTGGTTGTAATAGCTAGTGCGGTCAACTTCTGCTTGCACTAGCGCTTGGGCTAACGTGCGATCGATATCACTCATGCTCAATAGCGGCGGCGGTACATTGCCACCCACCACCTCGCCTACTCTGTTTCTGAGTACGTTAATCAAGGCAACTTCTTGCCGCTGGAGTGCTCTAACAGTAGGGTGATTGGGGGTGTATCGAGTTAGGGAATTGGCAAGCTCGGCCCTAACCGCCTGCAGCTCATTGAGTGAAGTTTGAACAGCGGGAGACTGGTTGACTGTGGCCAAACTGCGAGCTTGGCTAGAGCTCATGCCCAACTGATTAGATAGCTGAGCCACTTGGCTATCTGCTGCGACCAAATCGGTCTGCACCTGGCTGATTGTGGCATCAAGACTTGCAAGCGTTGAAACCGTTGCTCCAGCCTCTTCTTCTAGCGAAATCACACCGTTACTTTCATTAAAAAGCTTCAGTGCCTCGCTGAGATTCTCGGCTTCGGCCTGAGCTCTTGGCAGCTCGTCTTCTAAAAATTCACGCGCAGCAATCACATCGGAGCGCTGACTCTCAATATTGGATTTGATGTAGGAGTCCATGACCTGATTGACCACCGCAGCCGACAGCGCTGGATCGCCCGAACGATAGGCTACAGAGATCAAATCGGTGCCACCTACAAGTTTTACAGTCAAATTAGTGACCAGGGCGGCTGGCTCGATTAGCTTGCCCTCTGCATTTCTAAGATCCAAAGAGCGGATGGTGTCTTCTAGAACTGGCTGCGACAGGATTAGCGCGGCCTGAGTGGCTAGCGGATCGCTTGATATGTTCAAAGACTCTAGGTCGCCTAGGTCCCTGGCAATACCTGTGAGTTCAGACGTTTGGTCGTCTCGTAGCAGCAGTTTACCTGTCGGTTCAAACATAGGCTTTTGCCTAGTCGCCGCGCTCAGTGCCGCAATTACAGTCAAGACAAAAACCACAGAAGCAGGAAGCCAGCGACGCCTTAGCACAAGCCAATAACGTCGTAGGTCAATCTCTTCAATCCGCTCTTCGTAGGCCATATAAATCCAACTTCTTCAGAAGAGACGTACAAACAGAAAGTACGAGCGCTTCTGAACAATGCTATCTAAGTAGTTATGATTTCATAGACGATTGGCCTGGGTCAAAGTTTCTCTGATTCTGCAAGTACAGACAGACTGCTTTAGCTCATCCGGAAAAAAATGGCTTAATAGCAACACGCGGCAACCTGTAGATGAGGATCTAGGATTTCTTTGAGAGGATGAACAGAGAATACTGAAGAACAGAATCTATAAAAAGACGGCTGCTAAATAGTCTGTTCTAAAGGGTCTGTAGACGGCTCAATCGCAGAGCTTTCGGTGTTTGAGCTGCTTTGTGACGTGGGCTTTGATTCTATTTGATTGAGCCTGCCGCCGAACTTTAGCTCGTAGAGCTTCACGCCAATTTGATATTCGTATTGACTGAGTAAACGTCCATAGACGTAGCCTGCATAGCCGTCTAGAAAGCCGAGTCGCAGGACGTAGAACAGCACAAAGCGCAGGAAGGGTTTGAATGGCAAACGAACCCATATTTTTTTGAGAAAGCGTTTGCGCTGAACAGCATCGCCAAACAGGTTGCTGCCAATGGTGCCGCGATCGCCCATCCCCGTGAGCAAATTGAGATAGACCTGCGCCTCCCAGTTAGAGTAGCGATTGTGGCGAGCGAGCCAGTGATACAGATCGCGAAAGTCCTCGTGCAGCATATCTTCTTTGAGATAGCCAACTTTCTCGTGAGGGATCATGACGTGCTCGTGGACTTCATTGTCGCCGGTGTTGCGAATGTCTTCTGTGTTGAGGTTTTCGTAGCGACCTTTGGCATGGCGAAACAGACGAAGATTCCAGTCGGGATATTTTCCGCCGTGGCGGATCCACTGACCCAAGAAGAACACGCGGCGGTTGATGTAATACCCGTCGAGATCGGGATTTTTAATCTTTTCGGCAATCTCTGCCCAAGATTCTGGAGTGATTCGCTCGTCACAATCGACGATCAGCACCCACTCATTGCGAAAAGGCAAATTTTCTAGAGACCAGTTTTTCTTCTTTGGCCAGCGCCCGTTGAAATCAAACTGCACAACCTTGGCGCCCAGACTTTCGGCAATCTCTACCGAGCGGTCGTCGCTATGCGAATCGACAACGAAGACTTCATCGGCCTGCACTAGGCTTGCCAGACAGGCGGGTAAGTTCTCTTCTTCGTTTTTAGCCGGGATCAGAACGGAAACAGGAATAGAAGTCATGAGTTTTTGGAAGCACGAGTGCTCGAGCAGAGTTTGGGAACGCAGTCTAAGGCTTAGATAACAGCAGCAACCTAGCGATGAAACCAGTAGCGAACAACGCTGCCTAGGTAGGCTAGCTGGCCATAGGCATAGGCAAAGTTGCCGAACTGCTGAGCGGGCTGATGGCTGTATTTAATCGCTTTGTACAGACCGCGTAGAAGCCGCTCACAGCCTGCTTTTAGCTGCCAAAGACCGCCCGTACCGCCAGCGCGTTCGCGGTAGCTTTCGCTGATGCCCTGCCACCAGCTTCGCCGCAAGAACCAGCTCCGCCTGGTGCGATCTGGGGCTACGTTATGAGCCGCTAGGGCAGTAGGAACGTAGGCAACTTGCCAGTCGTTTTCTAACGCCAGGCGGGTGAGCTGTTGCTCTTCGTTCGAGAGTAGGTTCGTGCCGACTCTGCCTAGGTGCGGATCGAATCCACCGACGGTGGTTAGAAAGGACCGACGAACCGCATAGTTGAGGCCGCGTGGAGTTAGATTAGGATCTTGGATGTAGGTCAGTTCATCGCCGAGGTCGTAAGCGCCCAGACTGCTGGCCAAATCTTCAGAGAGCCAGTTTGGCGGCGCTGTGTCTGGTGGCCAGATCAAAGTGACTTTGCCGCCTGCGATCGCCACTTTCTTTTCCTGCGTGAACACTGTCCACAGCGCTGCTAGCCAGTCAGCACTGGCCTCAGCATCGTCATCTAGGTAGGCTAGCACTTCGGCTTTCGCCTCTTTTGCGCCGCGATTGCGTGCGACTGACAATCCCAGCGTAGGCTCATGAACATAGCGCAGCTTTGGATTAGCCCGTTTGGATTTGACGATTTCTGGGGTGCGATCGCCAGAAGCATTGTCAACCACAATCACCTCATAGCGCCCTTCATACTGCTCGAAGCGCTGCTGCAACAGGCTATCGATAGCAGCACCCAGATACTGCTCACGGTTGTGGGTGCAGATAATAGCCGAAATCAGCGGCGTATCCATATAGTCAGAACATAGGTGAGCGTCAGGTTCTATCAAGATTGCCCCTGATGAAGTCCCCATTCCCCTTTAATTTGAAGATAATAATAAGCTGAGGCAATAGCTCCTCATTGGACAAGTAACTCGAACCGCTAATGACGACGTCTGCCAATCCGCGATCAACTCCCAGCAACAGCCGCGCGCGTGCGACTGCTGAGATTGATCTAGCCCCTCTAATTGACCATACGCTGCTGGTCCCTGCTGCCACGACAGAGCACATTCTCAAGCTCTGCGACGAGGCCGATCGCTACAGATTCGCGGCGGTGTGCGTCTATCCCACCCACGTCAGCGCCGCCGTCGAAAGACTATACGAAAAGAGGGTAAAGGTCTGTACCGTAATTGGCTTTCCCAGCGGGGCAACGACTGACAAGGTCAAGCTGTATGAGGCCCAAGAAGCCGTCGAGAATGGCGCGAGCGAGCTAGATGTGGTGATTAATCTAGGCTGGCTGAAGATGGGTGAAACGAACAAGGTGCACCAGGAGATCGCTACGATTGTGGAGCTGTGCGATCGCCCCGTAAAAGCCATTCTAGAAACCAGCATCTTGACTAGAGCAGAAAAACAGCTCGCTGCCGAAATTTGCCTAGACGCGGGCGTTGCTTTTTTGAAAACTAGCACGGGCTGGCAGGGCGGGGCGACGGTAGAGGATGTGAAGCTACTTCGCCAAATTGGCGGCGATCGCATTGGCATCAAAGCATCAGGCGGCATCCGTACGCCGGAAGATGCGATTGCCCTTGTTCAAGCGGGCGCGACTAGACTGGGTACCTCTCGCGGCGTGGAGATCTTGAAGCAGCAAGCTGAGGTCGTTAGCGAATGAATCAGCGCAACTATAAGGCAACTGGCATCAATCTCAAAGGCATGGCGATGGGCGAGTCCGATCGGCTTGTCACTGTGCTGACTAAAGAATATGGATTGGTAAGGGCGATCGCGCCGGGCGCGCGCAAACACAAATCCAGGCTCGCTGGCCGTTCTGGCCTTTTTGTAGTCAACGAAGCGCTATTCATCAAAGGCAAATCCCTCGATAAGCTCGTTCAGGCCGAAACCGTCCGTTCTTTTCCCGGCCTCAGCAAAGATCTCGCCAAACTCACCGCCAGCCAATATCTGGCCGAGATTGTCCTGTCCCTAGCCCTCAGCGAGCAGCCCCAAGAAGAACTCTACTACCTACTGATAGAGCACTTAGCTCGAATTGAAAGCGCCACCACTGCGCAGGTTCTGCCCTGCCTAGCCCAAGCTACTTTTCATCTGCTTGCTCTAGCAGGCGTCGCCCCAGAAGTCCACCGCTGCTGCCTTTCTAGATCACCTTTGAACATTGACCTAGGCAACCCCGACTGGCGAGTTGCCTTCAGCGTTTGCTCTGGCGGGGCAGTCACCGTCGAAGCAGTCGAGCACCTAGAAAACGAACACCTTCAAGAGCTTCAACAGCGCATCGACGGCCGACGCCGCAATTTTCAGGCCAGTGAGTCAGCCGCAGAATACTCTACACAGCCGGACTACTCTTCGAGAAGCGCAAAGCTCTACGGCTCCGCTCAGCCCTCGGTTGTCTCCCCTACTCCCCTGTTGCCTCGACAAAGTCCTTCGGCGGCTGAGCGCAGTCGTAACGCCGAAGGCGAGGCGAAGCCAACGCGCAGCGTCTCCGTAGAAGTCAGCCACCTCAAAAAACAAGTCACCAAAGACATCACCAACCGCCTCGGCATCGTCACCCACCTCACCGCCGCCGAACTCGCCCTAATGCAACAGCTCAGCAAACCCGAACTTATCCTCTCACCTGTCAGTTCATCGACCAGTTCATCGGCCAGTTCATCGGCCAGCTCATCGGCCAGCTCATCGGCAGAGCCAAAGATTAGTTCGTCAGCTAGTCAGACATCCGATCGGCAATTTGAACCGATGTCAGGCACAATGAAACCAGGCGTACTGTCGGCAGCTCATAAACCCTCAGTTGGCATGGCAACTGGCTCATTGTCAACTGCTGGCTATCAGATGTGGCGACACATAGAGCAGGCCCTGCGCCTGTACGCTCAATATCACCTTGACCGACCGATCCGATCAGCCGATCTTATCGATACCTGCTTTACACCATCCACCCATGCTGCGCGAGTCTGAGTCCGACATCGACAACCTCAACGGCGAATCTACCAGCCATAGCACTACTAACCACAGCTCCATCAAAAAGGGCACAGCACCCGCGAAAGCCAAGAAGTCACAAGAAATTCAGGTCTCTGGCGCTGCGGGACTGTGGCCCGTCTTTCGCAACCGTAACTTCCTGACACTGTGGAGCGGGCAAGTTTTCTCGCAAATGGCTGACAAGATCTATCTGGTCTTGATGATTGCGATTATTTCCGAGACGTTCAAGTCTCCCGATCAGACCATCAGCGGTTGGGTGTCGGCTATTATGATCGCCTTCACCATTCCAGCCGTGCTTTTCGGCTCACTGGCGGGCGTGTACGTGGACCGATGGAAAAAGAAGCCAGTACTGGTAATGACAAACCTGCTGCGCGGTTTGCTCGTAGCTATTCTGCCTGTTTTGCTTTGGGTGACCAGTGGTTGGGACGTAGCTGGATTGCCTGTTGGCTTCTACATTTTGCTCTTAGATACATTCTTGATTTCTACGCTGACTCAGTTCTTCGCACCCGCAGAGCAGGCGGCTATTCCCCTGATCGTCAAAGAAAGCAACTTGCTGCCCGCCAATTCGCTCTACACCACGACGATGATGGCTTCAGTCATTATTGGCTTTGCCGTGGGTGAGCCAGTCTTGGCACTAGCAGATAGCTGGCTAGCACCGATCGATCAGGGAACGGGCGTCGGCAAATCCGTATTGGTCGGTCTTGGCTATGCGGTGGCAGGCGTGCTGCTGCTCTTGATCAAGACTAATGAGGTTAAGACCGAATCAGCTAAGCCATCTAAAGCCTGGGATGATATTAAGGATGGACTGAAGTATTTACAGACGCAGGTGCAGGTGCGCAGCGCGCTGATTCAGCTGACGGTGCTGTTTTCGGTGTTTGCGGCGCTGGCGGTGCTGGCGGTGCGGCTAGCGGAGGTGATTCCTGCGCTGCGCTCGTCTCAGTTTGGCTTTTTGCTGGCAGCGGGCGGCGTGGGACTGGCGGTGGGTGCGATCGCCATTGGTCAGTTCGGCCAGCGATTTTCTCGGCCCCAGCTAGGGCTAGTCGGCTCACTCGGTATGGCGGCCACCCTCACTGGGCTATCTCTCGCACCCGCACAGATTGGCCCCAGCCTGGCCTTACTAGTGGGCTTAGGCTTTTTTGGGGCAATGATTGGCATCCCCATGCAGACCACTATCCAAGAAAAGACGCCCGAGAAGATGCGCGGCAAAGTGTTTGGCTTGCAGAACAACGTAGTGAATATCGCCCTGAGTTTACCGCTAGCACTAGCCGGAATTGCTGAGACGTTCTTAGGCTTACGGACGGTGTTTGGCCTGCTAGCGATGCTAGTCGCAGTCGGTGGCTTCTTTACCTGGTCGCTTGTAAAAGCAGCGACCGAAGAAACCGCCTAGTATCTGGTCTTGATTGCCATCTGGCTTTGAGCAGATATCGTTTTGACAAACTGCTCCCTAGATAGTCATAGATTCTACACAATATGCATATACTGCTATTAGCTCATAAGTGAAAGCACTTACGCGTTAGCACGGTTGAAGAAGACGCCTCAAAGAACTAAATGCATATTGCATGGCTTGGTAAGAAATCCCCTTTTTGTGGCAATGTTACCTACGGTAAAGAGATCACAAATGCTCTACTCGATAGGGGTCACCGAGTTACTTTCTTACACTTTGCTGCCCCTGACGACACCGCAGAAGACTCCGTCAGCTACGAAGAGGTGTCTTTGCCCTTCATTTTCAAGTCTCAGATCTTGACGATTCCGGCGCTGGGCTCGGCCAAGCTACTGAGTGAAACGCTACAAAAGCTGAAGCCCGATATCGTCCATGCCTCGCTAATCTTATCGCCGCTCGATCTGAAGCTGCCAGAAATTTGCCAGGAGCTAGGCATTCCGCTAGTCGCTACGTTTCACCCAGCTTTTGACCACAAGCGACGAAACCTATCTTCTAGTACGCAGCATCTGGCCTATCAGGTCTACGCACCGCGCTTAGCTAACTATGACAAGGTGATTGTCTTTTCTCAGGTTCAGAGCAGTCTGTTAGTGAAGCTAGGAGTCCCGGCGGAACGAGTAGAAGTAATTCCAAACGGAGTAGATATTTCTCGCTACGCACCAGGGCGATCGCGCATCAAGCAGGAGCTAAACGCGCGACAGCTGTACGTCTACCAGGGCAGGCTGTCGATGGAAAAGAACGTGGAATCGCTGCTAAAAGGTTGGCGAGCTGCCAATATGCACGAGCATGACAAGCTCGTAATTGTCGGTAGCGGACCGCTAGAGGCATCACTCAAGGCTTTCTACTCCGATAGCAGCATTCTCTGGCTAGGCTTCGTCGCCAATGAAGATCGGCGAATTGAGATTTTGCAGGGCGCGGATGGGTTCGTTTTGCCGTCATTAGTCGAAGGACTCTCACTATCGCTATTAGAAGCAATGGCCTGTGGGACAGCCTGCGTGGCAACCGATGCCGGAGCCGATGGGGAAGTACTAGATCAAGGCGCAGGGGTGATTTTGAGCACGCAGAAGGTATCTAGTCAGCTACAAACGCTACTTCCGCTGTTTAGAGAGCATCCAGATATTGTGGCACTGCTAGGGAAGAAAGCGCGATCACGTGTTCTAGAACGCTATACCCTCAGCCGCAACATCACCTTGCTAGAGCAGTTGTATAGTGCGATCGCTATCCCAGCTAGAAGCCACTACTTCCTGAGCAAAGGCGCCAAATAAAGGGTGCCAGTTGGCCATTAAAAAGCATAGTCGGTAAAACTGAGCGCCAAAGCGCGGGCTACTACTGTCAAATAAGTGTCTAAGCACCGAATATCTGAGTGTGAAGCAGATGAGTATTTGCACTGATATTCTTGGTAAGGCTTGAATAATTTTTTTATGCCGGAACTTTTAGGAGGTTTTTTAGTCGGCAGACGCGATCGCCCGCCAAACAGCCCGTACCAAAATGGATAGCTATTCCTCCAAGACACCTGTTTTGACTATCTTTTTTCAGCTAGATCCCTTCAATCCTACGGTTGGCGGCATTCAGACCTGTATCAAATACATTTTTAAGTACGCACCGTCTGCCTTTCGACTCCAGCTAGTCGGTATCACTAGCCGCAAATCGACGGTAGGCAAGTGGCAGTCTGCTCACCTTCACGGTCGTGATTTTGATTTTTTGCCACTGCTAGAGATCGCAGATGACAACGTTCGAGGGCTAATTCCAACCACGCTCAAATACGCACTGGCGCTGAGAAAGTATCTAAAGCGGCGCTCCATCCCATCAGATTTTTATCAGTTTCATCGGATTGAGCCAACGCTATTTACCCAGCAGCTATCGGGTATCAAGCTGCTATACATTCATAACGATATCTATCAAGAGATCAAAGGGAACAGCCAGGGCGGCATTTTGTGGAAGCGATTCCCGCAGGTCTATTTTGCTTTAGAGCGACGATTAGTCAGTCAGTTTGATCGCATTCTCTCTTGCAATTCACAGTCGGCAGCGCTGTATAAAGCGCACTATCCAACGATTGCTGACCGCGTTTCCTATCTACCGAATACGTTTGATAGTGACCTGTTCTATCCGCTGAGCCCTGACGATAGACGCCAAAGCAAACAAGCGCTAGCAAGCCGTCTACAGCTCGCAGATAAAACGCAGTTCATTCTATTTGCAGGGCGACTACATCCACAAAAGCAGCCGGAGCGATTGATTCAAGCTTTGGCTCTAGTCGATTTGCCTAATACGCACCTACTCATTGCTGGCGTGGGGGAACTAGAGACAAAGGTGCGCTACGAGATTGAGCGATTAAATTTGTTTAATCGAGTCACTCTGCTGGGATCTTTACCTCAGACTGAGCTGGCCGATCTATATCGACTGTGTGATTTGTTTGTGCTGACCAGTGCCTACGAGGGGCTAGCGAGAAGTAGTCTGGAGGCACTGGCCTGCGGGGTACCTGTGGTGACGACGCGGGCCGGGGAAACGCCTGAGCTTTTGACTGATGACAGTGGTGTGGTGTGTGAAAATGATTCGCCAGGCGCGATCGCCCGCAGTTGGCAAATCGTTCTACAACAGCCCGAAAAATTTCCCAGCGCAGCCTGCACAAGCGTAGCAGCTCCCTACGAAGCATCCGCTATCATCACCAAAGTCTACGGCAAACTACTCACCGCCTGGATGCACTCAGAAGCAGAGACTCAGCAGCAAGCGCGGAGGCAATAGAACAGATGCGTCTAAAAATTGCGGTAATCGGTTCAAAAGGATTGCCCCCTCATCAAGGGGGAATCGAACATCACTGCGCCCAGCTTTATCCACGCATAGTTCAAGCCGGGCACGAGGTGGACCTGTATGCGCGCTCATCCTACAGCCAGTCCTACAGCCAGCCTCACAGTCAGCTTGACCGCAAATCCCCTGCTCACTCTCATCACCAAGACAGCTCAATTCAGCGGTATAAAGGTGTTCGAGTAATCACAACGCCTTCGATCAGGGTTAGGGGTTTGGACGCTTTGGGTTGCTCTGGGATGGCCGCTGCGATCGCACTAACCAAACGCTATGACATTGTTCACTACCACGCACTCGGTCCGTCACTATTCACGCCATTCACTCACCATTTCTCTAGTGCCAAAGTCATCACTACCTGCCACGGTCTAGATTGGCAACGAGCAAAGTGGGGAAAGTTTCCTCGCTGGGTAATTAAAAAAGGCGAGCAGGCTGCGGTTGGGAATACCAATCGACTGATTGTTGTTTCAGAAGCGCTGCAAGACTACTTTTTAGCTCAATATGGAAAGGAGACAACCTATATCGAGAACGCACCTATTCCTTATGCTGATTCGGATGCCAGCTTTTCTTTTGGGCGATCGCTTGGCTTAGAACAAGATCGCTATCTCCTGTTTGTCGGCCGCCTAGTCCCAGAAAAAAGAATAGATCTGTTGATTAAGGCGTTTCAACGCCTAGATCAAACTGGGTGGAAACTGGCAATTGTAGGCGACAACAGTGATAGCAGCGAGTTTGTTCTAGATCTGTTGCGCCTGGCTAGCGGACGGCCTGATGTTGTATTTGTCGGAGAGTTGCACGGGCAATGGTTAGCTGAGATTGTACGAGGGGCGGGGCTGTTTGTCTTGCCTTCGGATGTGGAGGGTCTGCCGCTGGTGTTGCTAGAGGCAATGCAGGAGCAGATACCTGTAGTAGTCAGCGATATTCTAGTGCATCGTCAGGTCGTAGGAGAAGAAGGCGGACTGACGTTTACCACTGGAAATGAGGAGAGTTTGCGGCATCGGCTGGCATGGGCGATCGCGCATCCAAGAGCAATGAAGCAGATGGCAGGGCGGGCAAGGGGGTATGTGAGTATGAATTATTGTTGGGATGCAATCGCCAGCAAGTATCTGGCGCAATACGAGATGCTCGTGCATCGGACAGTGGAACCATCTGTCCCTATTCGAGCAAGCATGAAACGTCCATAACCAAACCTCTGTCCGAAAACACAATAGGATCAATGCTGGCGCTCTGACGTAGCAACTTACTAGCTAGAGATACAGAGTCATTCGTAACCCTTCATTCACTGCTTCTTGTAAATAGTCTGGTAGTGAACCAATACGCTCAACTAAAAACGTTTTATCAATCGTGAGGATCTGAGAGACATTTGCTACAGAATCTTTTGATAGACCTGACGCCGCGCGAGGAAGCAACACATTACCCGGAGCTTCTGCCAGATACGTATTTGAAGTAATGACTACAACAATAACGGTGCTGATACGACTTTGTGTAAAAGTATCGTCTTGAACAACTAAAACAGGCCGACGGTAGCCCGGTTCTGAGCCTACGGGATTAGGCAGATTAGCCCACCAAATTTCGCCCCGGTACATTACCACTCTTCGGGCGACAAAGACATGAACTGCATTCTCGCCATTGCCGAATCTAGTTCAGAAGACCCTTCTGAGTAGACCTCATTGAGCTTGAGCAAGGTTTGATTGCGGTTGTATTTTGCTAGATATGCTTGTAGCGCTGTGGTGTAGAGTTCGCTGCGCGACAAGCCCAGTCGCGCAGCAAGTCCCTCTGCTTCTTCGAAAACTGAATCTGGAAGTGAAATAGCGGTTTTCATAGCTGATCTTGAACGTAGCACCTATCTTTCATACTCTGGTTATACCATAGCTGTAGGCATCTCAGCTTGGACTACAGTTCTCAGCTCGGACTACAGCAAGGAACAATGTATTTCAGTTGAGTAGCACTACCGATGATTGAATTGACAATAAATCGCTCTCATCCGAGCGGCAGGATGGTAGAGCGTTCGAGTGATGACGCTGTAAGTGGGCCAAAATCGATGTGGAGTGTTATGTAATTCAGCGGTAGAATAATCATAAGAACGGGCGAGAGCTTCGACTTCTGAAGCCAAGGTAAAGCCAAAGAAGGGATTGTCTTTCCATTTCAAGAGGGCGTGATCGCTCAACGTCTTCAATTCATCACCGGAAGTCTCACAAAACTCAAAAACAGGCATCAGCGGCTTTAGCGAAACCGTCAAATCTTCGTAGCGAACAATCACCACGTGATCGCCGAGTAAATTCGACAGCTTTCTCAGATTGTTATAGGCCGCCATCCATTCATACTGCAGTGCTTCCGGCGGTGTCTTCCAGCGTCGAAAGGCTGAGTACAGCATGTCCATTGGATTGCGCACTAGACCGACTAACAAGAAATCTATCTCCCTAGAAAGCTGATTCATACTTTCAAGCAACAGCTCTAGCGCCGACCACTGCAACAGATGATGAGGAGACTTTTCGAGAAATACAGGGCCGTATTTGTAGCAAAGTTGTCGCCAACCATCGAATACCAGTGATGTGTCGTCTGTTGGAATTTTATAGTTGGGTAAGTTACTACTCAACAATTCGATCAGGTCGTGCCTAGCTTTCTGAGAAGGTATCGGCACCTCGCTGCCTAACATATTCTGTTGAGGTAGATTCAAAACAGACGCAGCCTTTGTCCAGTACAGCGATTCATTTTGAAAATGGCGCGTTTCTCGGATGCAGTTCACTGTGCCCGGACGCAGCAACAAACGCTGCAATGCACTTGAGCCAGAAGATTTGTGTGAAAGGATTATGACTACTTTGTTCACACTGCTTTGTTCACAACACCTTGTTCACACTACCTTGCTCATACCGCTAGCTACGATCCCACAGGTCGGGACCGATTCCGCAGTACATTCACTAGTTCCTGCGGAATCATGCGAACGGTAGGCACCAGCAGCACCAGGCTATAGCTTAGGCAAAACGTCACTATGCCTATGATAGGAGATGCCAGACTGCCCAAGATTGGCACCATTGCCGCCAGCGTCAGCCAAGTTGCAGCAGCATATTGGGGTGAACCATACAGCCTGACTACCGCGCGGTGCAATCCTACATTACTTAGCACCGTTAGCAGCTGCGCAAAGCCATAGCCCCACAGTCCAAACGCTGGCAGCAGCGCCCAGCAGCCGACCCACAGCAAAGCGATATAGGCGGCGTTCACTTTTGTCACTGCTAGATTATAGCCAACTGCATGCAGCGCTCCGGCATGAAGATCGAACATCGCTCTGACCATCGCCGACAGGGCAACGAACGGAAAAATATAAGTGCTTCGCAGCCAGTCATCACCGAAGATTAGGGGCACAATCCAACTATCCAAACAGGCAAATGCAGAACAGATAGCGCCGACCATCAGTGCTTGGTAGGCCATTCCTCGGCTGATAGTCGCCAGAATGACGCGGCCATCGCCACCCAGCCGAGCCATGACGCTAATCGACATACGGCGAATCACTAGCCGCAGCACCGATAGCTGTTCTGACAGGCGGATGGCAATGCTGACAAGTCCGGCGGCTTCTACCCCGGCAATCGGTGTGACTACGACTGGCAGCGTTAGCGATCGCAACGCCCCCACCCAATCCGACAGAGAAAAGCTCAGACCATATCGCAGCGCCGGACGCAAAACCGACCAGTGCCAGCGCCACTGCCACCGCACCCGATAGAAAAATTGGGCTAGCAGCAGGAGCGTCAAACCGCGAGCGCACAGACCAACTAGCGGCCCCCAGTAGCGCCATCCGGCAAAAACCAAAGGCAGCGTCACTAGGTAGTTAGCAAACTGAGCGCCCATTTCAATTAGGCCCACTTCGGCAAATGCCAACTGCCGTTCTAGCATGGCGATCGGGACGCTAGCAGATAGGTCTGCTGCGATTGCCAAAGGCAGCCAGCGAATCAGCTCAGCAATTGCCTGCTTCCCGGTCCAAACGCCGATAGCAGGCGAGATGAGGATCAGTGCGATCGCCAACCC
Organism: Cyanobacteria bacterium P01_D01_bin.1; assembly: GCA_039111275.1. Lineage (GTDB taxonomy): Bacteria > Cyanobacteriota > Cyanobacteriia > Phormidesmidales > Phormidesmidaceae > Phormidesmis. The sequence goes on from JBCCOH010000006.1 coordinate 41,896, forward strand.
CAAACTCAACCAGTTCAAAAAAGCCAGAATCTGCGCCGCCACCCCATCCGCCAGTTCCTGCGTTTGAATTAGATACACATGCAGTCCCAGCCGCCCCGTCCAGGTGATGAAATAGTAGATGCCTAGCGCATTTACCAGCACGCCGTAGTCTGTCGGACCCAACTGCCGGGCAACGACCAGAATACTGACAATCGACAGGCCCACTGAGACCATCTGGCGGACTGCTAGATACACTCCACCCTTCATCACCTTCCTGGCAAAATCGATCTTGACAAGGTCGGTTTTGTCAGGGCCGATCTTAGCGGCCTCAAGACTTTCCTGCGCCGATGGTTCGGAAGGACGATGGTGGTTGGGATCGGCCATCTAAAGAAAATAACGAGGAAGAACAGCCAAGAAGAGTGAGTTGAGAAGTTAGTTAAGCAGTTAGTTGAAAAGTGAGAGTTTGTAGCTAGACACCCAGTGTCGCGCTTTGGCTAAATGACGCAGCCACTGCCGATATTGAACAGTACCGACTAAAGTGATAGCAAGCATCGCGCTCAGCAGCTTTACAGATTCTTTTGAGAGTATCAGTCTCGGACAGTATGTCCAAGATTTGCGCAAGTAGTCGATCGCGACGCCGAGCATGACTTCGTCCGTTTGCAGTGGCTTCCAGGCCAGGTGACGATTGAGCTCGCCGTAGCTCTGGCGCTGTAGCTGTTTGAGAGTGCGATCGCTCATCCCGACTGGTGGCGAAGCAAATGCGCGGTCCAGCACTTGGTAAGAGGCATACTCCATCGCCTGCCAGTCCTTAGACATATTCAGCCAATGTCGCCGTTTATGGACTAGCACTTCTGGCAGTACCTGAATCGGGTAGTGCCGAGCAATCCGCAGCCAAAGCTCTTTGTCTTCCACGTAGGATTTTAGCGTGGTATCAAACCCGCCAACTGCCTGCAAACATTCTCGGCATACTAGCACCGCGCTAGGCGTAGAGATAACGTTGCGTACCACCAGGGTCTCCCAGGCTCGCTGCGGCTGTAGTCGTTCTGCATATAGCCTGCCTGTAGGCGATTCCATCTGGTCTACCGAGGCTACCCAGCAATATACTAATCCCGCTTCTGGTGAGTTTTTCAATGCCTGAACCTGTTGCGCTAGCTTCTCGGGCAGCCAGATATCGTCTGCATCTAGGAAAGCAATGTACGGACTGTGCGACCTGGCAATTCCCAAATTTCGGGCGCTAGCAGTCCCTTTATTCGCCCGCGAAATTAACTTCACTTGCTGACGAATGTCCTCACTCAGCTGTGCGTACCAGTCACCAATACCGTCTTGACTGCCATCGTCCACAATCACCACGTCAAAGTTTTGATAGGTTTGGTTCAGCACACTCTCTAACGCTCTAGGCAGATAGCGTATCGCATTGTACGCCGGAATAATCACCGAGACCTCATGCTCCGTCTTCAAACCCTTTTCATTCATGATGCTCTCACTGGCCAGGGCCATCCCAAAATCGCCATCAGCACCCACCAGTAGAAGAAAGTCGCCGTATGCACCATGACGTTTCCAGCGCTCATTCCCACTAGCATCGCCACGGCAAAAGCCATCATCATCTGAGCTAGCTGCCGCTGCCCTGAGCCTGGTTGGCTCTGGCGAAGAATCCTGCCGATCCAGGCTAGCTGCGCCATCCAGAACAGCAGAAACAGGCTAAGTCCAATGACGCCTCCTTCGACCAAAAAGCGAATGTAATCGTTATGAGAAGTGTTGTCGTAGGTGCTAACAGCTTTTGTTGTGGCTAGGCCGTGCCCCATCACCGGATAGCGTTGCCAGCTTTGCAGCAGGTCGTGCCATTGCAATAGCCGCCAGTTGAAGCTATTACGATAGGCATCTACGTCTGCCGCTTGTAAAGCGATTGCTCGAGAGAAGTCTAGATCCGAGTTCATCAACGGTGTTTGGTTTAGTTCAGCTAGACGAGAGCGATTCAGCGGTTGACCCATATTCACCGTTAGAACAATTGCAGCTATCATCGCTAGCGCGATCGCACTCACCCATCCCCTTTTTTGCTCTACTTTTTCTTCTCGCACTTTGCCTCTCAGCGTCTTCAAGCTGCGCAAGCTAATCACCACGGACATACCCGCGAATACAGCTAGCATCACCATTCCAGTCAAACTCTTTGAGAGTAGTAGGCAAAATAATAAACTAGTCGCCAGAAGCCACCACGCCCACGGCCTGCGTGAAAGCTGTGATCGCCATAGCGCCAGCGCCATAAACAACAAAGAGAATGTCGCAAAGCTGTTGTAGTGTCCTAGCGAACTATCGATTCGTCCGCCTGCAATTGTCAGCGCATCAAAACCATTCCCGCTCTGTAGAATCGGTGGCAGCGCATTCGGTACTGCCCACTGCAATCCAGCCAGTGTCAGCGGCACGGCTAAGCTCAGCATTAGCCAGGTCGCCAGTCGCTGCGGCGAAACCTTTCCCCGCAGCTGCATCACTAGCAGATACACCATCGCCAGCGAAAATAGCCGCACCCACTCCCGCACTGCATCCGCGAACAGTATCGGCTCACCGCCCAGTCCGCCCACAGGAAGTAATACGACCCAGATTCCCTGTAACAGCACCCAACTGAGCAGCACCCACCAGAAGCGATCGCACTGTACCGTTTGTCGCCTTACCATCTGTCGCCCTACGTAACAGAGCACTAATAGATTTAGCGTGATCGCAAATAGCGCGGGTACCTGCTGAGCCGTCCATATATCCAGAGCACTGCGAAGTAGCAGTAAGCACATCCCTGTTTGTTCGAAGCTGCGAGACAAAGAGAACAAAACCGCTGTAGTGATGACGAGAGCGGTCGCGCCCAAAGGATAAACAAACAGCAGCCAGCTAAACCCCACCGCTAGGCCAAACAGTAGCGGGACTAACAGCCAGACCCACCGTTTCAATTGCGTCAGAGGAAGAAAAGGACGAGTCATTAGTCGAACAAGCGCAGCAAGCTACCAAATGGATTGAGTATTCGACCTAGAAAATCAAACACATTACCCACGCTGCCTCGACCAGACGGCTCAACAAATACCACATCCCCCTCCATCAGTGGCTCCGACGCTTCACCAAAGGCATAAGAAAGCTGCTCCACTCGGCCATCTGGCATCATTCGCAGTAGCACCACATCCTTTTTATCCGCATCGTCAGTCGGTCCACCCGCTGCTGCCACCGCGCCACTGACTCCAATCAAAGGGCTCACATCTAGCTGTCCGGGACGATTGACTTCACCTGCTACCTGCACCGTGATTTCCCTGGGCGCAATCGTCGAAGACAAGAGCGTTCGCTGATCTAGGTCTACTGCTGTTGCCATAGGAACTACAATCTCGTCCCCATCAAAGATCCGAGGGTCCGCCTGCAAATCACCGCTGCGAACCGCTTGCCACAGGTTTACCTGAAATTCTTCGTAGTCAGCAGACTGGTTTGTTCGAGCCGGGACGGGACGACGAATCACAATATTCCGTAGGTTCGCGTCGGGCGTAATTCCTCCCGATTCGGCGATTGCTGTGCTCAGCGTTGGCGGACGACGAGGTTCGTTATCTGTCTGCCGGGCTGGCAGGAGTAGGCGCGGTCCTGGCTGTACGACTTCGCCGCTGACGCTAATGCGAATTGGGCTGGCGCTCAGTAGGGCAACGCTGACTTCTGGTCGGCGCACGTAGGGTGTTAATGCGGTTTCGATTGCTGCGATTGCCTCAGTTGGTGTGTATCCGCCGACAAAGACGGACCCGCCGAGTGGTAGCTGGATAGTGCCGTTACTGCTGATCTGCTGCTGACCGGATAGATTTTCAAAGCCGAGGACCGTGATGGCGAGCAGATCGCCTGGCTTGAGAGGGGAGGGGATGAAGGGGCTACTCGCAGAGTAGTCGGAATGGGCGATCGCATCTACTGATATACAAAGATGACCCGCTACCGCGCTGACTAAAGAGAGGCCAACGAGGCAGGTGAGTCGTTGCGTTTTGGAAGATGATCTCATAACCATATCGAAGAGAGTCTAGCTCTACGGCCAGCTGTCGTTTTGGGTGGCGTTTCGAGAATTTTTCTGGAAGCCGTTTTGCGTGGCAGCTACCAGAGGCGATCGCTCGGTATCAGAGACTATTGATCCACTATGGGTTTCATTCATGGCAATTCCCAGTAGAGGTGCACCGCTTGTACGTAGCTGCTGTACTGTCTCTAACAAAACTTGCCGAGGGGTGTAGCCAGGTCTAGTGACTAGCAGCAGTCCATCTGTGAGCTGGCTGAGTGTGGTGGCATCGGTTGACTGGTCGGCGGGCGCTGTATCTACCAAGACGAGATCGTAGTTCTGACCCAGATTTCTCAGCAGTACGCGCATCGCGGCTGATTCGGTCACGGTAGAGGGCCGATCTAGGCGCTGACCGTAAGGCAGTACCGATAGCCGACCAATTGTCGTTAGCTTTACTGCTTCTGAAAGCCGCTGACCGTTGCCAATCGCATCAGTCAGACCCGGCTCAGCCTCTACTTGGAGGTAATGATGCTGGATCGGATTCTGGGGGTTTGCTTCAATGATCAAGGTCCGGCGTCCTAGCATGGCGGCGACTGCGCCCAGCCGAGTTGCGACCGCTGCCGACCCTTCCTGCGGGGTGGGGCTGCTGATCGTAATGACTTGAGATAGCCTGGCACCTGTGGGCATTCGTACTGCGCCACTGTTCAATGCCCCATTGTCCGGTAATTCACTATCTAATGACCCGTTGCTTCCTAATGACCCGTTACTTCCTGCTAGTTGCTGATACTGGCGAGATTCGATTGCCTTCAACAAGCCGCGATAGGGCTCTACCCGCTGCGGACTGTCCAAAAAGGCGTCCAGCTCTGTCACGCTTAGTCGATTTGTAGCCAGCCTAGGCAGATAGCCTAAAACTGGCAGCTTCACTAGTTTTTCCACATCTTCATCGCTCTGCAAAGAGACATCCAGCAGATCTAGGAGCAAAATGCCCCCGATAGAGAGAATGCTGCCTGCGATTATGCCCAGTACCAAAACAGGCAATAGCCGGGGTGATACTGGCTCTAAATCGGGTTCTGCTAGACCTAGAATGCGAACGTTGCTCACTAGCTGAGCTTCCGCCACTCTAGCTTCCTCTAGCTGAGTGCGAATTAGCTCCAATGATGCTGCTGCGTCTTCGCTTTCTCTAGTCAGCACGCTCAAGGGCTGCTGTAGAGAGGGCTGATTGACTAGCTGAGCGCGCAGCTGGGCAACGTCCGAGCGCACAACTGACAGCCGACTGGCGATCGCCTCTGCTTCTATCGTGCTATCGATCGACTGCGCCAATAGCCGAGCGCTAAGGTCATTCGGGGCAAGCTCACTGCTCTCACCAGTCCCCCCTAACTGATCTAGCCGCTGCTGATAGAGCGACTCAACCCCTCTAAACTGGTCGATTAGCGCTAGCAAATCAGGATGGCGATCGCCCAGACGAGAGCGAGCTTCGTTGAGCTGAATACTGGCCTCAGTGAGCTGCGATCGCAAAGTATTCAGCTGCGCATCCTGTTCTACCCTGGCCGCTGCGTAGGCTGCCTCTGGCGAACGAATTCCTGTCACCGACTTGAGCCGCTGATCTCGCGTTGCCATCTCTTGTAGAGCCGCAACTAGCGATCGCTCCTCCTGCTCTAGCGCCGCCAAACTGCTCACTATCTGTTGATTTTGGTCGGTTACCGATAGCAATCCATTCTGCTGCCGATATTCACTTTCTGCCTGCTCCGCCTGCTGTAGCCGCGACTGCGCTGCTGATAGCTGTGGCTCTAGGAAGGAGCGAATTGCCGACGCCTGAAAGTTAATGTCTTCTATATTTTGAGTCACTGCCGCCTGGGCGATCGCGTTAACAATGTCCGATGCCTGCTGAGGGTCAGCGCTCTCTAGATAAATTTCTACAATATTCGTTGCCGGAACAATTGTTACCCTTAGCGCTGCTGTCAGCTCATCGACCGTTAGCAAGGCTGTGACTACCGACTGACCGTCTTCTGTTTCAGTCAAGTCGCTGCCAGCTAGGCCAAAACGCTTTTCAGCGTAGCGGTCTAACGCCGATCGCAAAACGCCTTGAGACTTAATTACCTCAGCCTGCGTGACAATCGGATTTGCACCGCCCAGGTCATCGGTCTCGCTCAGCGTCTGGCCGATATCCGAAACGCTAGTGCGCTCATCTTCTACCGATAGCCGGGCGATCGCCTCATACGTATTTGGCGTCACTAGTAAATAGGCCAGTGCCGCGACCATAGAGGCCAAAAATGCAGGAACAGCCACCCACCAGTAGCGCCTAAAGGGAAACAATACCGTACGCGAGGACGTGCTTCTCATGAATAGAAAGCCCTATCATGACATTCATTTAGAATTTGTCTATTGTACGTGACAGTTTAGAATGCTCCGGTATTTATACAGACTTCGACCGTAAATTCGTACGAACCGCATCCTACTACCCATGCCATGATTGCAAATATTCCTGCTAGCTCCACTCGCCCCACTCAGCTACATCCCGATGATAATTTTGCGATCGTGTTCTCGCCGCTTGATCTCAACCAGGTCTACGCATTAGCAGAAGACGGGGCCAATGGTGCGATCGCCCTCTTCAGCGGCACGGTCCGCAACCAGACTGATGGACAGCCCGTCATCGCCCTCGAATACCAAGCATACAAACCAATGGCAATCGAGGTATTCAAACAGATCGCCAGCCAGATTCGTCAGCAGTGGCCAGAGATTACCCGCGTTGTCATCCACCACCGCACCGGCAAACTCACCATCGGCGAAATCAGCGTCCTTGTCGCCATCGGCAGTCCGCATCGCGCCGAAGCCTTCGCCGCCTGCCGATACGCCATCGACACCCTCAAGCACAATGCCCCTATCTGGAAAAAAGAGCACTGGCAAGACGGATCTACTAGCTGGGTCAGCATCGCGGCTTGTGAGCTTGATACTGTTAAAGAAACCGGCGTATGTTAAGTATCTCAAGCAGGCAGGACTTAAAAGTTGAAGCCATTCCAATGGAACGCGAACAAGAATCGTCTGTGTTATGTCAATACGTGGCGAGTCAATCGAAGTCGACCTGAACAAGCATCGACTCTGTCTCCAATTCTATAGATGAATGTAGAAAAATATCATTTCGTAGCTCGCGACACGTTCTTTCTGACTTTGGATGTGTACTTTATGTAACCAGATCAGAGCAGCGGCGACCATAGCACAAGCATGATTTTCCAGACGGACGCAGAATTAAAATCAGCATATGCCAAACGCCTTCAGCAAGCAGGGCAGATCGTCTTTGTCGATAAGACTATCAGCGAACATGGGGGCACCATTGATATTCTGACCGATCGCGAAATCATTTTTTGTACGTTAACTCTAGACCAGGCGAGCGCCTTTCTCCTGAAGTCTCAGATTGATTTCTGTAGTCGCTTCTCGCCTAGCTGGCAAAAAGTCGTTGTCGTTCAAAATATTGATGACCCCGCTGCCGCTACTTTTCTAGCCGCCGCCGGAATCCAGCTCATCGAGACGTCTGCCCAGCTGCCCCAACTTTCAGCAGGAAGTGTTTTGGCACAGCCCACCGAGAAGCCGCAAGCACTTGATAGAAAAGCTATCTATTCCTACCCAGCGCTCGATAGCGTCGCTGGCGGAGAAGGACTGCGCATGGCCATGATGGCTATTATTGCGATTGTTCTTGTAGGTGGCTGCGGCTTTGTTGTTTCTAGGATGCGATCGCAAAGACAACCGTCGTCAAACCTACCTTCATTCTCGGCTATCTTGCTTCCTGCGAGAGTATGAACAATTCAACAGAAGATAAGACAGCGAATCTTAAAAGAAGAAGCGGTCTGCTGAGTTGTTCAACAGACCGCTAATTGATTCACACGAATTGGCGATATAGCTCTACTCTACAGCATCTAAAAGCCAAATTCAGAGCTGACGTATGCATTACAGCCAACAGGATGCGAGCAAGAAGGCATTGTGATTTCGATCGAGAATGTCCCTTCATAAGGAGCAATCACAATAGGAAAATCGTCATATTCAACATCGGAATCAACTAGCACGCCCAGCTCTGTATAGAGATACATATCAACATCCGTGCAGTCTGAATCGCACTCGGCGGAGATGACTTCGCCTTTCATAAAGTAGCCAGTGACCGTAGTGGCCTCATCCTCTTCAAGCAAGACAGTGCGATCTTGTGACAGGGCCGGGTTGACAAGTCCAAATAGTGCAACCGATGCACATGCTAGCGAAGAAACAATTGTACGCAAACGAAAGATAGCCATTGGATGTTTACTCCAGTAAAAAGTGGTGATAAAAGATAGTTGTTTCAACTATCTGCATGAGAAAGGAAAAGTTTCTTGTGTCTAAAGAGTTCAGCGTTTTGGCTAGAGTCTTTAGTTGTTCAATCAGAAGAGAGATTTGCACTATTCCTAATCCAACTTTCTCAACGAATCGGGTTAGAGACCTCTGTGTCTACACGGATTATCTAGAGGCAATTAGAAAGAACAACTTTTTCTAATGCGCTAGACCATGAAGCTCGCGAGTTGGATACAACAACTCATCCCCAGGCGTAGATAAAATTAGACGAGACGTATTCTCTAAATTGCGCAGTCACTGCTTCCAGCATTGATGCACGCAGCATATCCTAGAAAGCGATCGCCATCTTGACTACTTGCTTCTAGCAGGCTTTGAACCTTGGTAAAAGCATCGGAGATTCGAGTTTGTTCTGCTGTAGGCTTTTGTAGAAACCAGCTACTAGCAGCAACTGCTTCTAGAGAAGTCTCGCGGTTAGCAGCATATTCAGTGACTAGCCAGGCTATGTTCTCTCGATCTAGTGACTGTTGGTTAGCGAACCAAATTCCATACAGCTCCATAATCTGACCTGTTGGATCCGAATCACTAATAGAGCTGCTGATACCAGCATCCAAGCCAAGCATACTGCTGAGGCTATTGAACGTATGAACCGCTTGTTCTATTGTATCAACAGTCTCGTTTACCTCATTGACGGTGCTGTTTACTTCGTCAACACTGTTGAGAATGTTACCAAATGGACCAGCAATGGCCGCTGTCGGTGTAGCGGCTATGAGGAAAGCCGCTGAGGACAGTCCTATCAAACTTATTTTCAATTTCATGTGTTGAGAGGTTCTCTATGGTCAGATCACTGAATAAAGCCAAGCGTAGGCATGCCAATCTCTCTAGTCACAGACATTTGGAGAGATTGAACTTTCAGATACGGCAATTATCTGTATTATTTTTTATCTACGGTTCGGCAGAAATGCTGGGATAAAATGTATAAGCCGAGACTTAATTTAGAGACAATTCGTATTTGTACCCAAAGAGATATTGTTGGCGAAGGGCATATGTATCAGTCTACTGATTTAGTGTGGCTACTCTTATGCGATCGCACACCTGTTGCGCAGTCGCCGGAGCCAGTAAAACCCCGTTGCGATAGTGACCGGTGGCCAACATCACGTTCTCCATATTGTCCAATAGCTTAATCACAGGGGCAGGTTGACCTACCGGGCGAGGACGCAAGCCGCTCCAGGTCCGGAGGATGTCGGCCTGAGCGATGGTACTACAAAACCGCGCCGCCCCCTGCTGTAAATTCTTCAGTCCCTCAACCTCCGCCTCTAGCGGCATATCGCCGTCAGGAAACTCCACCGTTGCCCCTAGCCAGTAGCGGTTCTCTCCCAAAGGGACCAACTGAATGTCGTCTCCGTTGATGACCGGCTGAAAAGTATGATCATCTTGTAGTCCGTGCTTTAACCGAATCTCCATCGCCTGCCCCAACACTGACATCAGCTCTAAAGGTTGGTTCGATAGCTGCGAGAGCGCAGCCGACCCTAACCCGGCCGATAGCACCACCCAATCGGCACTAAAGTCTCCTCGAACTGTTTGCACGCCTATGCATTTAGAGCCGTTCATCTCCAAACCTGTTACTTCGGTATCGAAGACAAAACGAACGCCTTGTTTTTTAGCGGTGGATACCAGCGCTCGGGTTAATGTCGCCGGATGTACCTGAGCGTCTGCGGGTGAATAGATAGCTGCGGCTACAGAACGGATCTTGGGCTGGCTGGTGCGATCGCCATTTTCATCTTCAAACTCACTTTCTAGCTCGATATGCGGACATCTCTCTTTTAGCTCGCTAGGCGACCAAATCTCTAGCGGCCAGCCTTGCGCAGCTCGTTTCTCTTTTAGCGTTTGCCAGCGGGACAGCTTGCCCTCATCAAAACACAGGCTAACAATTCCCTGATTGTTAAAAGGCACAGAACACCCTTTCTGTTGCAATTCATCAATCAAAGAACGATAGCGACGAACGCTCGCCTCTCGCAGCTGCCAAGTGCGCCCTTTCACCTTTTGGCTGATTATTCCCATCAATACGCCTAGCGCTGCTCCTGTAGAGCCCTGCGCTGGCTGCCGCTGGTCTATGACGCAGATATCCATCGACACTTGAGCGCTAAGCTCGTAGGCGATCATGGCCCCGACTACACCACAGCCAACAACAACAACTTTAGGTCTCATAATGCCCTGTCAAACAAAAACAGAGGATGACAAAACATCCTCTGCCTACTAAAAATATTGCAACAATTTGCGGTCAAAATCGATTGTTCCTAGACCTATGCATCATCGCCAGCAGAGTCGACAATGTTCTCTGCATCACCACCTAAAGATTCCATCGCCTGCTCAGTATCACCATCTAACAAAACGGGTACGCGGACCATATCTTCTTCTTCGGCGCGAATTTCTGGCTCTTCTGGGATGGTTGTGGTCATCTCAAATACATCGGGCTCTGCTGCTGCCTGGTCAATAGCTTCTTGGCGAGCACCTTCGGGCACGATGCTCAGCAAAGCTTCAAAGTCACCGACGAATTCACGATACTGCGTAAGCGCTTCGCCATAGTTACGCTCTTGAGACGCTTCATCTAGGTTTTGTAGATGACCTAGAATCTCTTCAGAGAGCGCCTTTGCTTTGGGCTGATCGTCTGGCAGTAGCTGACCAGACAGGCGCGATAGCTCGCTGCGCAACTGACCAAGAGGGCCATGGGTGAAGTTGTCAACATTTACCCAGTTGTCCTTTTCGATATAGTTCAGCAGTTCGGGGAAGCGGTTGCGGGAGGACTCTAATCGACTGACGTAGTTTGTGAGCTGGGCAATTTTTTCGGGCGTGTACGTAGGGGCTACAGCCTCGGGGCCACCGCCACAGCTCACCAGGAAAGTGGCGATCGCAGCTAGCAAAACACCAACGACTGCTTTGTAACGTCTCATGGGTTAGAAACCTCGGTTCGATCTATCAAGTGCGTCTTTTAGTGTAAATCAGCGCGTCCGCTTCTTAAATGGGTTGAAGGGAGGAGATCAAACGGTCATGGGACGGCATCAGCGCCAAAGCCGATCTGACATTCGGCAAACATCTCGCATTTGGAGACCATCGTGTATGCGGATGATGTCTGCGCCGTGGGCGATCGCACAGTCCACCGTCGCCGCTGTTCCCCAAACTCTATCTTTTGCCTCAGGTTGATTCAGAATCTTACCGATGAAGCTCTTACGCGATGTGCCCACCAAAATTGGGCAGTTCAAAGCTTTTAGAGCCTCTAGCTCTTTCAATATAGTGATGTTCTGCTCTACGGTTTTAGCAAATCCGATGCCGGGGTCAATCGCGATTTTTTTGGGATCGATTCCGGCTGCTACGGCCTTATCTGCCTGCTCCGCCAAGAATAGAACAATTTCTTTGAGCAGATCGTCATAGTCTGTCATTTGCTGCATCGTTTCTGGGGTGCCGCGTAGATGCATCAAAATAATGGGGGTCGCCGCCGCCGCCGCCACTTCTAGAATATTGGGTTCGTAGGTGCCGCCGGAGATGTCGTTAACAATATCTGCACCAGCTTCTATTGCGGCCTGTGCGACTTTGGCGCGAGTGGTATCGATTGAGATTGGGATAGTGCTGATTTTGTGGTCGCTATGGCTGCGAATAGCTTTGATGATTGGCAAAACGCGATCGCACTCCTCTTCCATTGTGGTCGGTTTCGATCCGGGTCTGCTGGACTGCCCACCAATGTCCAAGATATCCATATCCGCTTCTACTAGCTTTTCGGTCTGAGCCAGCGCCGTTTCGACAGTATCAAATTCGCCCCCATCGCTGAAGCTATCAGGGGTCACGTTCAGCACACCCATCAGGTATGTGCGGCTTCCCCAGATGAATTGGTGATCGCGAATCTGCCACATGGTCTCGGCCTGCGCCTCGGCCTGACCTTCGGCAATAAATAGCCGAGCGAGTCGGTCATAGGTGCCAGGACCTAGGTATTCGGGATGCGATCGCCCCCTGCCATAGGTCCATACTGGCGTCCATCCTCTGCCCGTATCTTCTAGAATGCGGATATCTTTGAACCAGCTTCGCAGCGACGACTTCATCGAATTTGCCTGCGCTAACGCATCCGTCCACCGCTCAAACGCCTCTTCATATCCGGGCGTCACTACCTTGAAAGCCATCGCTAATTCTCACGCGCTCAACAGTGCAGCTCAAACTCCCGCTCAAGCCGCCAATACAGCAGATTTTATCTACTCACCGCCCCCTGCTGCTAAATCTGCCAGCCGAATCCTTGTCAAACCTAACCTTGGCTATCCGGTCGGTCCACCTGTAACTGTCAGCATGGGCGTACTGAGCGAGGTGATTCGGGGCCTTCGAGAGAATAATCCTACTGCTGAGATTCTGATTGTCGAAGGCGTTTGTTCAAAGGTGGCGCTGACGGAGATTGCGGCTAAGAACGGTCTGTCTCCTTTGCTAAGCGAAGGCGTTCGGCTACTCAACGCGGATGAGTTAGTGTGCATCAAATATCCCAACCATCTACCTGAACCCGTTCGGTTCAAGGCAATGTGGGCTCCTAAACTGTTGACAGAGGTGGACTGTCGTATTTCTGTTAGCGCGTTTAAGAAGACTCATTTAAAGGGTAGGGATCTGATCTCCGCATCGCTGAAAAATCTCTACGGTCTATTTCCTAGAGAAAAGTACAAAGCTCGTAGCCCGCACTCACGCGGTCAGCTACATCGACCTTCTGTGCCGCTGGTTTTGCAGGATGTGTATTTCAGTATCGGACATTTATTTGAGGGCGGGGTGGTGGATTGCGATCGCAAGTTCATCAGCCACGACTACAAACCCGACAAAGGCAACAGCGTTGATTTTGGTCAAGTCATTTGGGGAGACGACCTGCTAGCCGTTGATCGGCTTGCCTGTGAGATAGGTCAAGAGCCCGAAGCTGCTTATCTGGAGCCTATTCGCGATTTGCTTGCGAATCTTCGGACTCATCAGGCCGAATGATGATCCTAATTAGCTTCGCATGGCTAACTCTTCCGAGGTGTAAACAATTACTGTACGAGGAGAATCTGACAGCATATCTAGCACCCTACCAATACGGTCGAGCGGTCCGATATTACAGCGCCAGACCACAAATAAATCAATATCAGAGCGCCGGGTAGCTTCTTCGCGAGCTCAGGAGCCAAAGAGAATAATTTTTTCGGAATCGAACTCGGTCTTCAACCGGCTTGTCGCCTGATCTAGCCACGGTTGAATCGCTTCTATGCCTTGTATCATGGTAAGTAAAGCCCTATCCGCCAATCATACAGCACGCTCAAACTCTACAACTCCTGGTACCTCCCAACTTACAATGCTCGAACTCCACAGCCACACTACCTGTTCAGATGGCAGCCTTACGCCGACAGAGCTAGCGAATTTTGCAGCAGAAAAGGGTGTGAAGGCGCTAGCAATTACCGATCACGACACGATGGCGGGCTGCGCAGAAGCGACCGAGGCAGCGAAGTCTCTGGACCTAGAGATTGTGCCTGGTCTGGAGCTAAGTACTGTCTATAACGAGCGTTCGATGCATATTTTGGGCTTCTATCCAGACCAAGACAAGCTTGCCGCTCCACTACAGGAACGGGTGGAGGGACGTAAACGCCGCGCTCGCAAAATGGCCGAAAAACTGGCCGATTTAGGCTACCCAATAGAGCTTCCCGATATGTCCAGCTCCCTGGCTCCCGGACGCCCTCACATCGCTAACGCCTTGAAGAAAGCTGGTCACGTCAGCTCACACAACGAAGCCTTTGAGCGTTTCCTCAAGGACGATGGTCCTGCTTATGTTCCCTATGAAAAGTTCACTGCGCAAGAGGGTATTGAGCTTTTGTTGAGCTGTGGGGCGGTACCTGTGTGGGCTCATCCGTGCATCTTTCGCGGCGGTACGGTAGAAACTGTCTTGCCCGAGCTTATCAAAGCTGGACTGATGGGCATAGAGGTCTACCATCCGACTCACAGCGTTAGTCAAACTCGCAAGCTAGAAGAGTACTGCGAGATTCATAATCTATTAATGACGGGCGGCAGCGATTATCACGGTCCTAAGAAGGAGAAAAATCCAGACTTCAAAGATATGAACGCTTTGGCAGTACCGTTAGAGCTACTCGCTCCTGTTAAGTCAGCTGCAATTAACCTCAAACGAATCGATGCTTAGGGATTGACGACAGAAAAAAGCGGATAGAAGTATGTCCTTCTACCCGCCTTCCTATCAAATCCCTATAAAGATAGGGTGCCTATGAGCACTAAAACACTAGCCAGCAGCTAGGTAGCCGTTGATGCTAGCCTTGCGGCGACGGAGATGCTTGAGTGCTTGCTGCTCTAGCTGGCGGACGCGCTCGCGGCTGATGCCCATGCGTTGGCCTACCTTTGCTAGGGAAAGTGGATTGCCATCGGCTAGTCCGAAGCGTAGGTTGATCACTTCTTGCTGCTGAGAGGTGAGTTCTGAGAGCATCCTGAAGATATCAGAACGGAGCGACTGCTGGACTGTGTAGTCTTCAGGCGATGCGCCGTCGTCTTCTAGTAGGTCTTGAAGCTCAGTGTCCTGGTTGTCACCGATTCGGACGTCAAGAGAAATAGGCTGCCGGGCAATTGAGAGATACTCTCGAACTTGCTTAGGCTCTAGCTCTAGCTCTTGGCCAATTTCAACAGCGTTAGGACTACGACCTAGCTTTTGAGACAGCTCACGCTGGACTCGCTTGATTTTGTTGAGCTTTTCGGTGATGTGAATCGGTAGGCGAATGGTACGGGCCTGCTGGGCGATCGCACGAGTAATCGCCTGACGAATCCACCAGTAGGCATAGGTCGAGAACTTATACCCTTTCATCGGGTCAAATTTCTCAACGCCGCGCTCTAGACCCAAAGTTCCTTCTTGGATCAAATCTAGAAATTCTAGATTGCGCTTTTGGTACTTCTTAGCAACCGCGACAACTAGGCGCAGATTCGCTTCGATCATCTTGCGCTTGGAGCGCTGGCCTCGACGCATGTGATGGTCTAGCTCAGACTCGGTCATGCCTGCTGCTTCGGCCCATTGAGCGTTAGAGATTTCGGCCTCTTCAGCATCGGCTCCCGGGTTCTCAGCGTCTTCCTTCTCGGGCAGCTCTGCTAACAGCTCGTCTTTGATAGCCAGTAGAGCCATCATCTTTTGCACTTGCTTGCCCAGTACAATCTCGTCCTCATGGCTAAGCAAGGGCACTCGGCCGATCTCATGGAGATAGGCTCGCACTGCATCTGTTGTGTAGAGCGGCTTTGCTTTGCTCTTAGTGGCTTTCTTTGCTCTCGCTGCCTTCTTAACTTTTGTTGCCGTTTTATTTGTGCCAGTCATACCTTTCTCCTGAACGGCTGTTGCGTTGATAGCGTTCTGCTGCTGCTGCGTCTTTCCTAGACTTTTCTGTTTATCTACTGCTTCGTTTTTAGCCATGTTCCGGGGCCTCTATCAAAAAAAGAATGTCTTCAAACCGAATATCTTTAAACTGGGGGTCAGGTAGCTAACAGACACTTTCTCGCTCGTTCCATCGCAGAATATGAGTCGTTTGACTATCTCTGAACACACTGATAAGTAAGCCTGAGTAAGTCGCTTACTCGTAATCGTTATGACTTTAGACTAACACCTTCTTCGAGCTTTTTGCTACACTCCGCATGTTCTGGTGAAAACTGCACCCCATGTGCGTAATCCTCTGTTGTACGTAAAATGGTATCGGCTAGCTGCGGCCAACCAATCTCAGCTACGTATGATTACGTTAGCAACGCCATCGAAAAGAGCGCTGAGTCTCAGATTAAAACCAACTGAGAGCACCCGTACGATGAGCTTTGCGTCTCCTACAATGATCTTTTATATGATGCCAAAGCTTACGCAATAACCGGGTGGTAGTTGTACAGTGTAATCACCGAACATCTTGATAGAAGGTAAGCTTCTTAAGGATATATTTAGAGAAATTGGTAAGAGAGTTTTATCTTATAGGTACCTAGTTACAAGAACCTCTACCAGTAGAGCTAGGTTGTGGTGGATATGCGGGCTGTATTTGACGAATCTCTTCATTTCTAATAGTCAAGTTCATTCGCACAAATACTTTTGTAAGTTTAGCTACAGTACTGCTGAATCTTTGAAAATGACGGTACTGTATGCAGCTATTGAAACAGGCACAGTCAGTAGGTAGACCTTTTCGGCCAAATCTTCTACTTTAAATCTTCGACTTTGGATAGATGCATGTAAAGATTTCTCTATTCTTAGATACAGCAGGAACTTTGGAGATGCTAGCACTATTGAAACAACACTACAGAGCAACACTACAGAGCGTGAGGATTCCTGACGGAATCGAGTCTACGTGACTATGTTTTTGGTCTGTTCTGTGTACGCCTGATGAGCGGAAAGATTTAGCGATTTGTCTGGATCGCCCACCGTACGGCGGCTCTAGCGTGGATGGCTGTGGTGTCAAACAGAGGAACAGCGCTATCTTCTGGTTTGACTAACAGTCCAATTTCTGTACAGCCCAAGATGACAGCCTCTGCGCCTGCGGCGACTAGGTTAGAGATAGCGCTGCGGAAGCGATCACGAGATGCCGATCGAATCTGACCCAAGCACAGCTCGTCATAGATAATGTCGTGGATGGTATCGCGCTCTTCTTCGTTGGGTACCTGTACGGCTAGGCCATGTTGATGAATCAGCCGGTCTTTGTAGAAAGGCTCTTCCATAGTGAACCGGGTACCCAATAGGCCAACTCTGCGAATTGAATGCTGCTTGATTTCGCTCGCTGTCGCATCGGCAATATGTATTAGAGGCACTGTGGTTGTGAGTGCGATCGCCTCTGCGACCTTGTGCATAGTGTTTGTCGCCAGCAATATGCATTCAGCCCCTGCTGATTCTAGCTGCGACGCTGCTGTGGCCAGTATTCTACCGATTTCGTCCCAGGCTCCCGTATGCTTTAGCGCCACCAGCTCTTCAAAATCAACTGAATACATTAAGATTTTGGCTGAATGAAGTCCGCCCAGTTCAGCTTTAACCGTCTCATTGATCAATCGATAGTACTCAACTGTCGATTCCCAGCTCATTCCTCCAAGCAGTCCAATAGTTCTCATTGGCTAATTCTCATTGGCTAGTTCTCATTGGCTAATTCTCATTAGCGCTTTCCCTGACCTTTTTGATACCAGCTTTCTCGGTACCAAAGCGCGTTTCCAGCAACTGTCAATACCAAAGCCAGCCCGCCTCCTATGACCGCCAACTGAGGGTTATATCCACTTCGACCTAGGGTCTCCATCCATACTCCCGACGTTGATGATGGGCCGAATCGGTCAATTGCTGCGGGCACCAGGTAGATCAGCGAGGCGCCGACGATCAGCCAGCCTGCTGCGGATGCTAGGAGGAAGATGGTTTTGGCGGTAGATTGGCCTTGATCGGGGGCGGGCATGATGGGGAGTGGGGGTGAAAACTAGAGTGATCGGACTGTTGTTTGTATGTGGTTGACTAGGGGCGAATTGCTGTGTGAGAACAAGAAGAATCTAGCATAGTCTCTGGCTTGTATGATTAGCTGGTCTAGCTGACTTGTTTTGCTTGGCTATGGGCTGGGATCTAGAGAAAGGACGAAGCTTTCGGGGTGATGGAAGTCGGCTGCTAGGCTGGGGTGCGTGATCGCCCAAAATGTCTGCTGGCCTGTCTTTAGCAGAACGACTGCGCTGACTCCTAACCACAGTGACTGGTCGATACTCGTTAGCGTGCTAGTATCCATCTCTAGATCAATGTAGATATCTTCTTCTCGCTTCTCTACATCGAAAGGTAGATGCGAGATAGCTAACTCTTCCTTCTTGCCTTGACGATATTTGTCTAGTGAAAAGATGTTCCACTCTTTAGAAGGTGAAAGATTGAACTCCCAGTAAGGCGTATGAGCTGTTGGTTTAGAACTAGAGGTCAAGAAAAACTCGAAGCAGGTCTGCTCCCACAGGCGATCGCGTCTAGTTCCTTTTGGTCTGGTGCCTTCTGAGTCTAGTGGTGCGATCGCGACTTTCTCTAAACCTCCGCTCAATAGGTACGCAATCGTCAACCGGGTGCCTTCTAAGGTCACCATGCCCGTGATCGATAATTTTGTGTCTGAGCCGATTGGCTCAAACGGCTTTAGATGAAAAATCTCCGCTGCCACTACTGCATTGCCTCAATCATTGCCTTAAGCGTATCGGCCTGCGCTTCGATGCTCTCAGTCAGCTTAAACTGCACCAGCGCTCTGTTCAAATTGTGGGTGGGGTGCCTGACTTTGAAGTAAATATCTCCAGCTAGGTAATCGGTAAAAAATCTCAGACCCAGCTCAAACGCAATCAGCCGAATCGCGTCGTACATATATAGATAATCTTGCTCGGTCAAAAAGTCTCTTGCCAGGGAGAAATAGCCCTCTAGCAGTGCCTTTGCCAGTGTCGTGTCAAAGACAACCTGCTCCCAGTTTTCTGTTTCTTCGCCTAGTCGATTGCAGCTAGAGCGTAGGCAATCGCCAATATCGTAGTGGATCAGTCCGGGCTGCAGCGTATCCAAATCAATCAGGCTCACCGCTCGTCCGTCTGTTCCCAGCATAATGTTGTTGACTTTGGGGTCGCCATGAATCGGACGCAACTGTAAATCTCCATCTGCTTTTGCTTTTTCTAGGACATGTGCCCACTCTTGTCTGGCCTCTACAAACTCCATGCAGTGACGAACCGCATGCGATTGATCTAGGTCCCCAGAGTCCGAGTCACTAGAGCCCGCGTCACCAGAGACGGTAGCCTGATACTTTCTAAGGACTTTTCCATAGAACTCTAGATAGGTGGGGGTGATGTGGAAGCTATCTATTGTGTTGGCGAGCTTTTTGACGGGTAGATTGCTAATGAGACGATGAAACATGGCTAGGCCATAGCCCACTTCTCTGGCATGGGCTACGGTTTCGATTGTTTCAAAGACTTGGGAGTTTTCAATAAAGCTAATAGCGCGCCAATAGTCGCCACTCTCGTCCTGCCAAAAATTCTGTCCGTCTGCTGTTGGAATAATTCGTGGCGTTTGCCAGTAGAGCGATTGCCCGCCCACGCTGTCTCGCAGATGCTCGCTGAGCACCGCCATGTTTTGAATCACTAGTTCTGGTTGTTGGAATACATGAGCGTTAATCTTTTGCAACACAAACCGCGATGACTGCGTAGGGCTGATTGTCTCTGGCTTGACAGTCACTAAGAAGGTACTGTTGATGTTGCCGTTGCCCAGTGGTTCAACCGCAGCTACCTGGCCTTTTGCTACAAACTGAGAGGCTAGTCTTCGTAGTTTAGACATCGTTTGTCCTGACAGCGTGAACGCCATAGCAGAAGATATCAGACGGAAGATATCAGAGCGAACTAGAGTTTAGGCTTTGCGCTTCTTCAGGCGTTTGGGGAATGTGGATACCACATTCTTGCTTGAGTCCGTTAAAGCGAGTGGCTCGCTCATCTGTATCGCCAGCAGCAAGGGGTCTGCTTGAGTGCCAGTCGCCCACGCTGACATAGCCCTGCTCAAAAAAAGGATGATAGGGCAAATCGTGCGCTTTTAGGTAGTCGTAGACAGCTTTGGAGTGCCAGTGCAGGATTGGCAGCAGTTTGTAGCGGCCTGCCTGTTCTTCTATGCGGCTGAGGGTTTTGCGGTGGTCTGTTTGCTGCGATCGCAATCCTGTCAGCCAGGCTCTAGCGCCCAAATCTCGCAGAGCCCGCTCCATCGGCTCTACTTTGCGAATTGCGTCGTATTGATTAAACGCTTCTACCGTGCCTACTTCCCATAGCCGCCCATACAGCGCCTCCATCCGCGCCGGGCTCAAGGGCGATTGATACACTTTTAGGTTTAGCGACAGGCGCTGCGTCAGCTGCTCTGCAAAGCGATAGGTTTCAACTGGCAGATAGCCAGTATCAACCCAGATCACCGGAATATCTGGAATTACCTCGGTCACTAAGCCCAGCATCACCGCCGACTGAATTCCAAAGCTTGTACTCATTACCAGCGTGTCGCCAAATGTCTGAGCGCCCCACTCAATTAGTTCAGTTGCCTCAGCCTGGTCAAACTTTTGGTTAAGCGCCTGTAGCTCTGTCGAAGTCAGTGAGGGGGTAAGTAAAGCACTGGTCATAGATGAAGCTGTCCCAGAGAAGATGGTATAGAGAAGAATGTCTAGATCTCTACAGCTTAGGGTTGATTGAGCTGCTGGTATAGCTTCCCATGTACAGCTAAGTATGATCAACTTTGTCGGCGTCTACTTACGCAGCCTACGTTGACGAGCAGCCTACGTTTGCAAGCAAGCCCAGTCTAAACAGTCTCTTCCGAATGACCTAGCACCTCTCTGATCCGGTAGATAGGCCGCCTTTGTGACTCGTGGTACGTTCGCATACTCAGCTCGGCGAGCAAGCCAAAGCTAAATAGCTGGATGCCTGAGAGTAGCAGTAGCACAGAGAGTAACAGCAAGGGTCGACTGCCAATTGCCTCGTTAAAAAATAGCTTCAAAAAGGTTAGATACAGACCCAGACAAAACCCCACGGTCATCGACGCAATGCCGAACGGTCCAAATACATGCATTGGACGCGTCAAAAAGGTCTTCATAAAATAGATAGTCAGCAGGTCCATCACCACCCGCAGCGTTCGGCCTAATCCATACTTGCTCTGACCAAATTGCCTAGCATGGTGACGTACTGGAATCTCGGTAATTCGCGCGCCTTCGATATAGGCTAGCGCTGGCAAAAAGCGATGAAGCTCGCCATACAGCCGCATATCACCTAGCACCTCTGCCCGATAAGCTTTCAGTGAGCAGCCATAGTCGTGCAGCTGCACCCCAGTGACCCTGGCAATTAGACCATTGGCAATTTTAGAAGGCAATAGCCGCGTTATGGCATCGTCTTGGCGATCTTTTCGCCAGCCGCTGACTAAGTCGTAGCCTTCTAGTAGCTTGTAGTACACCGTTGCGATATCGGCTGGTTCATTTTGCAAATCCCCGTCCAACGTTACGATCACCTTCCCTCTAGCCTGGTTAAAGCCAGCTGACATGGCTGCTGATTGGCCATAGTTGCGGCGTAGCAATACCACCTGAAGGCGACCAGAGGCAGGTTGTTCTCCTGCAATCTTTCGTAGCAGCGCTACTGAGCCGTCGGTAGAGCCATCGTCCACGCAGATCAGTTCACTAGTAACGTCCATGCCTTCTAGCACGTCAGTGATTCGTGCTATCAGCATTGGAATCGTTTCTACTTCGTTGTAGATCGGTACGATCACAGAAAGCTCTGGCCGATCAGAGCTTGGAGGGACGAATCCGTGACTAGTCAGAGCGCCTGGTAAAAGAGAGGCGGATGGCAGTTCGAGGGGAGAGTTGGCCATAGCAATTATTTAGAGAAGCAAACTAGGCAGTTTTCGTAGCGGCATAAGCTCACTATGCCCAAAACACTACGCCCAAAACAAGCAGTGTTGATAGAAGCTGTTGATAGAAGTTTAGTCGCCCTGGTATGTCGAATTGTCTGGCTTATCTGATCATTTAGGTTCATTTAGGTTTTCTAAACGCCTTTAGCGGGCTCATTATCCAGACGACTCCTGCTGCGCTCACTTCTGCCAACACGCTAATCAATCGATAAATGGCCACACTGCTCAAGATCACAGCGACTGGAAAATGAGTATCTAGCAACGAGATTGCGGTAGCTTCGAACACGCCAATTCCACCTGGCGCACCTGGTACGATTAACCCTAGCAGCCAGGCCAAACTGAATGCGGCTAGCAGCGCCTGTGCGTCTGCAAAGCTCAGTGGCTGGAAAGCCAGCACGATGGCTATAAACCCGAGCGATCGCAAGAACACAAACCCAATCTCGCCTAGCAAAGGTCGCACTGGATAAGTCCGTAGCAGCGCCATTTCATCAACCGTGACATCCAACCTTTGAGCCTTGACCTTAGCCTTTCCCAGCGTTTGCAGGACTGGATTGAATAGCCGAGGATGTACGCTGATTAGGACAATAGCCAATCCAGCCAATCGGATGACCGGATAACCGCTCAGCGCTATCAGCCGACCACCTGCCGCGCCAGCCAAAACTACTGCTGCTACCGCCATTAGCAACGGTTCCATAATCACGCTCAGTACAGCCACACCTGTTGGCGAACCTACTGTTCTAAGGGCACTTACCCGACCAACGAAATGCCACACGTTACCAGGTAGGTATTTTGCAACGTTGGTCTTTAGATAGACTGGCGTACTCCAAAACCCGCTCAATGGCTGACCAAACAGCCTTAGAATCCAGTGCCACACCCAGCCAGACCACACATGGGCGATTAGCGTAACGACAAAGGCTAGTCCTATGACTGATAGCGCCTGACTCGTGAGCTGTATTTTGGCTACGTCCTGCCAGTGGTCTTTGAGCGTTTTGGCGATAAAGAAGAGCGTGCCGCCCAAAACAACCCAGCGCAGGTAGGGCTTTAAGTGACTGATGACTGGTTTGATTAGCATATTTTGAACGTTCAAGTTCTTTGGCTCACTATTCTCTAGCGTAATGACTTGAGATTGCCCGGGTTGTGGCCTCGTTTTGATGGGCTGCTGGGTAGCCTGCTTATAAAGGACGATGGAAAGCGACGGTTAACACAAGATGCTAAAGCGGACAGCAGCTAGACAAGGTCTAATCGCTAAATGGACCACTGTTAGATGGACCACCGTGCTGATTATCGGATTGATGGTCGGCCTAATCGGTATAGGCACCTATGGACGCCTAGCTGGTATTGGTCAAAAAGTCTACAGCTTCGATGAGGTCAGAGGTCTGCTGAGAGCATCAGGGTCGACTAGTCAAGAATTTGTAGAGCGATTTTATACTGGCGTACCGGTTACCAGCGGCTATGTGCAACAGTACCAGACTGACCAAATCGGACGCGATCTAGGACAGGCACTAAAGGCGCTAGCAGGTAATCCTGAGCATCCACCGCTTTACTATTTGCTGATGCGGTTCTCGTTGCGATCGCATCTAGCTGCGGCTTCTCGCTGGGTGGCGGCTGGGTTTAGTTTGCTGTTGCTACCAGCGGTCTATTGGCTGTGTGTAGAGCTGTTCTACAAGGAAGCTGGAGGACAGTTTGGGCGAGCGATGGGCTGGAGTGCGATCGCCGTGATCTCGATCTCCCCATTCCAGGTGCTCCTAGCGCACGAAGCTCGTCAATACACGCTGTGGGCGCTGCTAACGGTGGTATCGAGCGCATTTTTGTTGCGATCACTTCGACAGAATCACTACCTGCATGGCCAAAACAGTCAATCTAGCCAAAGCACTAGCCAAAACAATAGCGACCTTCGCAACTGGAAACTATGGCTAGCCTACGCTGGAACGGCGCTATTAGGAATGTATACCCATCTGTTCTTTGCTTGGACGTTGATGGCTCATGGTCTCTATGTTGTTCTAACCGAGCGATTTCGACCAACGCAGCGGCTACTCCGCTACTTACTAATGTCGGCAGGCGTTGTCGTGGGATTCTTGCCTTGGGTATGGGTCGTTGTCAGCCGCTCGGACAAGCTCAGTCAGACGACGAGATGGGCCAGTACCTTCGATATTGGTTTGATAGGGCGATCACAGCACTGGCTATACAATTTGGGGATCGGCTTCATCGACTTTGACTGGCCGATTAAATGGAATAATCCATTCTCTTATTTGATACTTGTTGCCGTAGCTGCTAGCACTTGGCAGCTGTGCCGTCATGCACCAAAGCGAGTGTGGCTATTCGTTGTTCTACTAATATCGGTCAGTACGGTCGGACAAATTTTGCCGGACTTATTGAATGGTGGCAGGCGCTCGATTGTGGCTCGCTACTCACTAACGGCTTATCTAGGTCTGGAGCTAGCGGTAGCCTATGCAATTGCCCGGCTCTTTATTCCAGATATCGCCTCCCCAATCAGAAACTCGCTAGACCCGCCGAGAGGCCGGATGCGAGGCAATTTTATAAACCTACAGCGCCTAGCGGTACTCTCACTCTTGCTCGGTGGCGCACTCTCTAGCCTGCTAATTACTCAGTCGCTAGGATGGGGGAAAGGCACTAGCGGCGTAATCGCCAAGACAGCCGCTATCATCAACCAAACTGAACAGCCGCTGATCTTGACCGATGCTGACCATCCCTATCCCCTTTCCTTGAGCCACAAGATCACTCCAGACGCTCGCTTTGTGCTGATCAACCGAGATGCGGCTGTGATTACACCAGCCGTCAAACTGACTGATGCGATCGCCCAGCTACCAGAAGGACAGCAGTTCTTTATTTTTGCTGCATCGAAGCCGCTAGTGGCTTCGATGGATGCTGACCCGACCGTAACTGTCGAGGTTCAAAGCAAGCAAATGCGTCAGGCTCAGCTCTACAGCGCTCAGCACAGTCTACCGCCATCCTCTATCGCCGATCGCGCTGTCGGTTCAGAACGGCTCTAGTCAAGATCGACTTTTTTCCGCGAAGACTTTAGCTGCGATCGCCTTGCCTTACTCTCCAATCGCCGTCGCTTTGCGCCTCTACTCGGTTTCGTTGCCCGCCGTGCCTTCGGTAGCACCGCCACTGACTTGACCATCTGCTGTAATCGATTTAGCGCCTCTGCCTTGTTGCGTTCCTGAGTGCGGTGTGATTGCGATTTAATTACGATTACACCGTCTTTTGTCAGCCGTTTGTCGCTCAGCGCCAGTAGCCGCCGCTTATAAAAATCAGGCAAAGAAGATGCGCCCACATCAAAACGCAGATGGACCGCCGTCGCCACCTTGTTCACATTCTGTCCGCCTGCGCCTTGCGAGCGAATGGCATTGATTTCGATTTCGCTATCTGGAATCGAAACCATATGAGAAATTCTTAGCACTGTCCTAACCTCTCGAACTCTCGCCAGCACAAATACATTGCTCTAGGGACATGAAAGCAGCCCTTCCACTTTCCCCCCTTCAGCGGCAGTAGCACCTCCCCACGACGGTTGAGATAGCCGTACCACTCGCCCGATCGTCCGTCTGGGAAATGGCTCCAGGTGTAGTCATGCACTCTCTGATACCAGGCCCAGCAGTCTGCTCTCCCCGTCAGGCGGTATGCCATCGCCAAAGCGACTAGCGTTTCTAGATGCACCCACCACAGCTTTTGATCCCACTCTAACTGCTGGGGTGGATGCCCTGCTGCATCCATAAAGTAGTAGAGACCACCGTACTGCTCGTCCCAGGCAAAGTTGAGAATGTTTAGCACGATTTCTGTCGCCTGGTGGATTAGGTGAGTGTCGGCCTGTTTTTGGTCCTGACGTCTCTGCGCGATCGCCATCACGAACCACATTGCCTCAATCCCGTGGCCAGGATTGATCAGCCGCCCTTCGTAGCAATCGACAGGCGAGCCATCATCAGCTACGTGTTCATACATCAGCCCTCGCTCACTATTTAGGAAAGTACTCATCACCTCGCTGACCGTCTCGGCCAAAACCTGGTCCAACTGCGCATCGGCTAACAGCCAATCCATCTCTAGAGATAAGTTCGCCAAAATCATAGGCACCGCTAGCGATTTGAGCGGACGGGTACCTGGATACGCCTTGCTGTACTTTCCTTTTGGGTTATGCTGCCTGCGCAAAACGTTGTTGTAAGCTTGAAGCGAGATTTCTTTGGCCTCCTCACATTCAGAGGCCAAGGCGTACTGGCTAAAAGCCATCGCGGCGAAGCAATCTGAAAAGATATTGTAAGGCTGCGTTAGCGGCTGGCCTTGTTGAGTAAGCGAAAAGAACCAGTTGCCATCTGTATCTCTGCCGTGTCTAGACAGAAAATCTGCGCCGCTTTTGGCGATCGCTAGCCAACTGTCCTTCTTTTCCACCTGGTTGAAAAGCATAGAAAATGTCCAGACTTGCCTACTTTGCAGCCAAACAAATTTGTCAGTGTCGTAGACTGTCCCCTCAGAATCGAGACAGGTAAAATAGCCGCCGTGTTGAGCGTCAACAGAATACCTCTCCCAAAAAGGAATGATGTTGTTGAACAGTGTGGTTTGATACAGAGTTGCCAAATTACAGTAGCTAAAAGTCAATTTTTCACACAACTTTTTTACACAACAAAGAACGGACAATGAAGAATAGGCAAGGGGTGATAGGTAAGCTCTTCGAGAATGCTACTTTTGAGATTGATCTCCAAACAGACTGGAATGTCTAGCAAAAACGTGTATCTGCTCATAATAAGAAGTTGCTGACAGCCAGCCAGAATGCGGGCTGT
This sequence comes from Cyanobacteria bacterium P01_D01_bin.1, assembly GCA_039111275.1. Taxonomy (GTDB): domain Bacteria; phylum Cyanobacteriota; class Cyanobacteriia; order Phormidesmidales; family Phormidesmidaceae; genus Phormidesmis. The sequence continues at coordinate 68,345 of JBCCOH010000006.1, forward strand.
ATCTCCTTTATGCGTCGTTTTCAATAAATATAATCCTTAGGTACGTACAGTCTGTTGCCGGATAGACCTTCCTCGTCTCTGTAGAAGAATCTGGCAGAGACCAGGATCATTCTCGCACTTTGCGCGCGCTGTCGGTTCCTCTAAGGGGGAATGCTGTGTCAAAGCCTATTAAATAATCAGTGGACATTTCTTATGCAAACAGGTAGCCGTACTCATAACAGAGTTTCTCCTTCTACCAGATGCAGGAATACCCGATGTAAGAACACGCTGTCGGGCGTAGTGGCAATCGCCTCGGCCACTGGCCTAATTCCATTTGCTAGCGAGAGTGCGATCGCTCTACCAAGTGCAGAGGCTCCTCGCTCGCTCTTTGCTTTACAGCAGGCGCCATCAAGCAGCATAGCTCAGGATTCTGCTGCGACTGCAAAAGCGCAGGCGATCGCGCCACAGGTCGACCAGATACAGCAGGCTAGCTTCAGTCAAACTCCACCGCTAGCTTCCTCGACTAGGCAGTCAGCAGCGGCCCGTGAAGATGAGAATGGCAACTGGTCTTTGGCCTATGCCACCCAGACAAATACGCCGCAGGCAAACAATGCTGTACAGACCGTGATTGCTCAGATCGCCGCCGAGTCTGCTCGTGCTCAGGCGTGTAAAGACAGCGTCTGTCGCCAGCTAGCGTATGTTGATTCACAGCTTCCCCGGTCAGCCGAAAAGATTCAGCGCTTAGAGAAGCAGCTAAATGACTTTTCACGACAGTACGCTCAGGGAGATATGAGCGCCTATCGGACTGTTTTAAGCGATCGCATCTTAGAAGTCTCCGAGCAGAAGCGGCAGCTAGCTATCGAGCTAGATCAGACTCGCCTACTGTCCAGGCAACTGAGAACGCGGCTATCTTTAGCGAATGTAGAAGCGGATATCGCAGAGCGAATTCTAGCCAAAGATACTGACTACCAGACGCTGTGGGATCAGTTAAAAGCTGTAGAGACAAATATCCAAAAAGAGTACGCTCAAGTCAACATAGATGGAACTGCGCTCAATCAGCTCTACGCTGACTATCAAGAGCTGCTAGGAAAAACTCAGGTAGCGGCCCAAGTCGCGCTCAGTCGCTACTCATCGATAGACAATAGCTTGGTTGCTAGGAGTGGTTACCGTGTCCCTACCGAGACCAAAGTACTCGCAACCGAAATGCTCGCGAACCTGGTGCTTGAGACTCATCAGCAAAACGTCCAACAGCTGCGCACACAAAAGATTGCCATCATCGAAGCTGAACTCCTCGATCGCCACCGCCGTCTGTCTGAGCAAATTGGCGAGTACGAGCGTCTTCAGCGTGAGCTAAATTCTGAGCAAAAGCTGGTAGAAAGCTATCGTTTAGAGCGCAATCAAATTTTGGCTAAATCGTCGACGCTAGTTTCTGATGGTTCAAACACTCCGAATTACAACTCTCAGTCGCTCTTAAATGCGCGAGCGCTGCTTCCAATGCTACCCAACGGCAGTGTTGCCAAGTCTTTGCTGGGTGTTGCGATCGCATCTAGCTTGGTTGCGACGATGACTCACCGTAGCTCGCAGAGAAAAGCTGCTGTCTTGGGCAAAAGAATTCTCGAAATTATTCCTGCGAATAGCCCTCTAGAAAACCACATCACGTCCCAACCGCAGAAAATCCCCTTACCTTCTGCTGAAAAGATTCAGACCAAAATCACAAAGCCTGATGCTGGACCTCAGGTCGCTGACTCCGAAGACATTGAAGTCCCTATATCTAGGGATTCATTGGAGTTGATACTGACAAAAGAAGGCGTACGTACGGAGAAACCCTCCTCCTTCTGTATCGTCAATGACCGAGGAGAATTTGAGATTTCCGAAGGCACAGCCCTATCCCTAAACGAAGTAGTCGCCGAGATTGAGAGAGATAAGCTGTTAGCTGATATTGAGGCAGCTACCTTCAATGAGGCGCTGAAAAACCTGACGCCAGAAGACCTTTTCACTCAAGAAGTCAATAGCTCAGAGATTGCGCCCATTCGCCTGCCAGTATCAGAGATTGATTCGTTTGTTGAGATTGCAGTTGAATGGGTTCTGAAAGATCTAGGATTAGATCCTTCCATCGCTGATACGGCAAACCGAATCGAAGTTGCAGCTGCAAGCTAGGTCAAGGCTATTTGTTTGCCCCGCCGATGCCAGCACAGCAAGCAACAAAGATGCTGATAAAAGGGAAAGAAGACGTATAGCAATGCGCGAATGCAGCCGCTGCCATGTGAAAGCCTACTGCCTGGCTTCCCAATGCCTGCGCTGGTAGCTTTTACTGATGCGAGCGCCTGCTGCTGAAAAGAAGAATGCGTTCATCGGTGCGGCCACTGGCACCCAACCACCTGCATGAAAGCAAGCCAGGCTGACCAGATAGACACTCAGTAATCCGCCTACGCCGAACGCAATTAAGACTGGACCTTTCCGGGTGAGGACCATTAACACGCTGCCAGTCGCTGTCAACGAGATAATCCAGGCGACTTCTGCCCACTCGGGCCAGTCCCACAGCAGGCGATCACGGTCAATTACCGCTGATAGAATCTGACTAGCAACCTGAGCATGGATGACAGTCCCAGGCATCTGTTTTATGCCGCTGTCTATTTTGTATGGGGTCAAAAATAAGTCTCGTCCGCTTGCTGCCGCCATGCCGATAAAAACAATTCTATCTTTGACTAGATCACTGTCAAAGCGGTTATTTAGAACGTCTAAAAAGCTGACTGTAGGAGCTGCTGTCTGCGAGGATCGGTACTGAAGCGGAATCTGGTATTTTCTGATTGGTATGTTTTGATAGCCGCCAAAATTCTCAGTCATATTCTTAAAGCGTACGTCTGCCAGTGTCAAAACTTCGTCGGCAGAAGGTGTGATGCTGTTTGCGCTCTCTAAATAGCGAAGGGCTAGCTCTGTTCCTAGAGAAAAAATTGGAGCGGCTGTTCTTTCATCAGCTGTTCTTTCACCATTCAATGAGCCAGGTGCTGATGAGCCAGGTGCTGATGAGCCAGGTGCTGATGAGCCAGGTGCTGGCGTTCTCAATATGGCCCGCCTAACTCGCAAGTCCGAATCAATCTCGATATTGTTGAAGCTAATTTGTTCAACGGTGGATTCTGCTGTCGATTCTGCTGCCAACTCTGTAGAGAGTAAGAGGCTCTTGACTTCGTCTCTACTGTCGTTCTGGGTGCTGTCTTGACCAATATCTGACCTGTCGCTGCTGTTGATTCGAGTGATAGTGACTACATTAGGACTATTCAATTGCTCTGCTAGTGCCTTTGTGCCAGGCTCGTGCGGTACATCTTTATCTAGATTGAGGCCAATGCTGATGGGATTGTGTTGTTGTAAGTTGTCGATTACTTCGGCAACCAACTGGTCAGAAGGATATCTTGTCTGTAGTGCTCGCAAGTCTTCTTCTGTGATCTCAACGACTAGCATCCGCTCGTCTGGCCCTTTATCTGTCTGAGCATTCACCCACCTATCCCACACCGATAGTTCGGCCGGGACGAACGTGCCTATCTGTCGCAATCCTAGAATGCAGGCGCTGGTTATCAGCGTGGAAAGCATCACCGTCAGCCGCTTTGCCCGGCGGTCCATCTTCCATCTCACTATGACCGTTTCAGCTTCGCTGTTCCAGTTCTCTCTGGCGACTGAACCTGGTTCTAAGGAGGTTTGGGCAGTTGCGAATTCACCCGGCAGCTCCTCTAACCGACCTAGGTCATGCTGCACTTCTTCTACTGTCTGATAGCGCTGATAGATGTAGTGGCGAGTCATCTTGGCTATCAGGATGGCTAGTCCCGGACTCACCTGCGCATATTGCTGCCATTGGGGTTCTAAGGTTTCGGGAGATTCGGGCAAGTCGTGGGGCGATCGCCCGGTCAGCGCATGAATGATCGTCATTCCTAATGCGTAGATATCGCTGCTGTAGCGCGGTTTTCCAGAGAGTTGCTCGCTAGGCGTGTAGCCCTGGGTGCCGATGCCAATCGTCAGCGCCGACTTTTCTCCGGTGTACAGCCGAGTCCGAATCTGCTTGACCGCGCCAAAGTCAATTAGCGCTATTTCATCACTGTCTTTTCGGCGAATCAAGTTGTCGGGCTTCAAGTCTCGATGAATTACCCGATTCTCGTGAACGAATTTTAGTACGGGCAATACTTTTTCTAGTAGCGTGATTGCCTGCGCCTCGTCGAACTTGCCTTTTTTTTGAATCTCTTCTTCTAGCGAGCAACCATCAATAAACTCTTGAACTAGATAAAACTCTCTTCCTTCTTCAAAAGAGTTTAGCAATGTAGGAATATGCGGATGAGAGCCAAGTTTCTCTAGCGTATCGGCCTCTGTTTGAAATAGTCGCCTAGCTACTTTCAAGAAGCTTTTGTCCTGACTGGCGAGCTGAAGCTGTTTGACCACGCACGGGTTGACTACATTTTGAGCGCCCTGAGTGTCAGCTGGCTCATCTGTTGTTGAGACATTTGCCGCCAAGACATCTGCCGCCGAGATATCCACAGCTAGGTAGGTTTGACCGAATCCACCAGAGCCTAAAATGCGCGTCAGCTGATAGCGATCGATTAGCGTGTGTCCCAGCATGTCTCCCCGCTGCTGTGGTCCCGTTTGATTTGTATTTTACCCATATAGGGCTTCGACTGCGCTCAGCCATCCGGTTTCGACTGCGCTCAGCCAGCAGGTAGGGCGTTTTTAGTAGCGGATGTATAGCGTGACTCGACCGCTGATGGTTTGTTCTTGGCCTAACACGACGGTGCTGGCGGATCTAGCTACGCGGCTTTCTGGAGCGACGGGGCTGGGGGGTGGAGCGTTGACAGAACCGATGGAGATATTGATAATTTCTGCAGGCGAGAGTCCTAGTGCGGCTAGCACAGTGTTGGCCTGCTGCTGCGCGTCTTCTACAGCGCCAGTTAGGGCCTGCTGTCTGGCTGTGGCGATCGCCTCGTCTTCTGCAACAAAACTAATCCCGTCAATCTGAGTTGCGCCTCGGTTGACGGCTTCGTCAATCACAGGTCCAGCCGCTGCGGTTGGAACTCTGAAGCTAACGGTGTTGTTGGCTTGGTAGCCAGTCAGTGTCTGTCTGTTGTTGGAGTAGTCGTAGCGGGGGTTGAGCGAGATGCCGCTGGTTTCTAGGTTCTCTATGTTGTCTTGCGATCGCAGCCATTCAATCACAGCTGTAGACTGCGTTGCGACCTGCTGCTGCGCTGCTTGAGCGGTGCTTGCCTCTACGTTCACACCTAGCTCAACTTTTGTGAACGTCGTTGGAATCGAGCGCTTGCCTACTCCAGTCACGCTTAGCACTCGCTCCGACTGATGGACAGGGCCACTCCCGGTCTGCGCTATTGCTGACTGTGGACGCATCGCGCAGCTCATCGCTGGAACAAAGGTCAGTGCTGCTAGGGCAAAAGCGCAGCCTCGATTGCCAAATTCCTTTTGTTTCGTCGACCAAAGTTTCATCACAGATCTCCTCGATACCTTCCGTTCTGCCAGCTTTTCATCCTGCCAGCCTTCCGTTCTGTCAGCTTACAGACCGCTCACTACAGAATACAGACTGTAACTTCAAAGAAAGAGATGGTTTCAGTTTCAGGAACAAGAAAGAATTACTTTTTCTCTGCTCGTTTCTTTTCACGTAGTAATGCCACCTTGAGGCCCAGGTAGTAGGCAATGAGGCTGGCCACTGCCCCAACGATGCAAGAGCCTACCATCAGGGCGGCAGTAGCAGACATACCTAGGCTCATCCACTCTTGCATCCCTGCTGAGGCAGAGGGAATGACGATATCGTTGGGCAGGCGCAGTAGCCAGCAGCCTACCTGAAAGTTGAGCGCGAAGATCGGTACGTAGGTGAGCGGGTTGCTAATCCAGGTGCCCGCAGCCGCCATGATCTTGTTGCCACGGGTGATGGCAGCGATCGCAACGCCGATAATCGTCTGAAAGCCCAGCAGCGGAAATGCTCCAGCAAATACGCCAGCAGCAATGCCCCTAGCAATTGCCTGAGGACTGCCCTGCATCCTTAGAAAACGAATATAGAAGTAGCGAAGCAGTCGCCGCCAGTAAGTTAGATCAAATCTTTTCAGCACAGCATTCTGAGGTGATTGCTTTCGCTTTGCCGCTTGTGCCTTTTCGTTCAACTGCTCTCGTGGAAGCAACTGAGTGGGTCTCTCCATTAGGGCCAAAGACTCTCTACTGACCGACGGCTCAGCCATCGAATCTGTCGTCTGGTCATCTCTTGAACGAGCTATGTCTGCTAGATCGCTTGCCGAATGACGCTCTTCTTTCGATAGCGGAAGCGACTTTCTTTCACTGGCAGCCTTGGGATCGTGCATCTGATTTTGCATAGCTTTTGGCGTCTCTATCCCTAGCTGTTCGGTCACTAGTTGTTCGGTCTTTTTAAGTGTTGCATTTTTTCTAATCCCTTGACAGGGAATTAGAGCAATATTTTGTTCTGTAAGCTTATTCTACATAGATGATCCAAAGCGTCTACCGAGTGAGCGGTCAGTTTGCCGTGATCTCATATAGAGCAAACGACTGCTTTATATTCTTAGACTTCGTGCCTATCGTACCCGACTATTTGACTATGTCTCAGTCCACTGCTCAAGCCGAAACCATTGTTGCGATCGCCACGGCTATCGTCCCTCAGCAGGGCAGCATAGGCGTTGTCAGGCTCTCTGGGCTAGATTCGATTGCGATCGCCCAACATCTTTTCCACGCGCCCGGACACCAGCAGTGGGAAAGCCACCGCATCCTGTACGGGCACGTGCGTGATGGCGAAACGGTCATTGACGAAGCGCTACTGCTACTGATGAAATCACCGCGATCTTATACCCGCGAAGATGTGGTCGAATTTCACTGCCATGGCGGCATCATGGCTGTTCAGCAAGTTCTACAACTGTGCATTCAGCAGGGCGCTAGGCTTGCTCAGCCCGGTGAGTTCACGCTGCGTGCTTTCTTGAACGGACGACTGGATTTAACTCAAGCCGAAAGCGTTGCCGATCTAGTCGGTGCTCAGTCTCCGCAGGCTGCGCAGACGGCACTGATGGGTGTTCGTGGCAAGCTCGCTGAGAGCATTCGTGGGTTGCGCAACCAGTGCCTCGACGTGCTAGCAGAAGTAGAGGCGCGGGTTGACTTTGCTGATGATTTACCACCGATTGATGAGGGTGAGGTGCGATCGCGCCTTCGATCCATCCACCGACAAATCAGCCAAATCCTCTCCACTGCTCATAGAGGAGAACTGCTGCGCACCGGGCTAAAAGTCGCCATTATCGGCCAGCCCAACGTTGGCAAATCTAGTCTACTAAACGCCTGGAGCCAAAGCGATCGAGCGATCGTCACCGACCTGCCTGGCACCACCCGCGACGTGGTCGAATCCCAGCTCATCGTCGGCGGCATTCCCATTCAGGTCCTAGACACCGCTGGCATCCGCGATGCCACCAACGAAGTCGAAAAAATTGGCATAGAACGCTCTCTTACCGCCGCCCAGTCCGCCGATCTAGTCCTACTTATCACGGACGCCACCCTCGGCTGGACCAAAGCCGAACAAACCCTCTACGACCAGATAAAGCACAAACCCCATATCATTATCATCAACAAAATCGATCTCCTACCCCATTCAGACAATTCCACTCAGCCATTATCATTTCCCCGGTGGCCGAGCGAAGCCGAGGCCCCCGTCCACACCGCCGCCGCCACTCATCACGGCATTTCCGATCTTGAAGCCGCCATCCTCGCAGTCGCAAACGCTGGTAACCTCACTGCTGCAAACACTGACTTTGCCATCAACCAGCGCCAGTCCGCCGCGCTTACCCAAGCCGAAATTGCCCTTACTCAAGTCGAACAAACCATAAAAGATGCGCTTCCTCTGGACTTCTGGACCATTGACCTGCGCACAGCCATTCATGCCTTCGGCAAAGTCACCGGAGAAGAGATCACAGAGTCTATGCTCGATGAGATTTTTAGCCGCTTCTGCATCGGCAAATAGCATCGATAAATAGTGATAAGAAACGACCTCGAGAAGCAAAGCTCTAAGATAGACTGTACTCATTGCTCTGCGTAAAAAGCATTCCGCTGCGAGATCGCTCTATGACTGCTCTGACCCTGCAAATGCCCAGCTCGACGAAACTCTCGGACGAGCAGTTTTATGAACTGTGCCGCATCAATCGCGATATCAGAATCGAACGCACTGCTGATGGAGAACTAATTTTAATGCCCCCTACTGGTGGAGAGACTGGCACCCGCAACGCTGGTATCAATGCTCAGCTTTGGACATGGAATGAAAGTAAGGGGTTAGGTAAAGTATTCGATTCCTCTACTGCCTTCAAGCTACCCAGCGGAGCCGACCGCGCTCCTGATGCTGCCTGGGTCCAGATCGACCGGTGGAATGCATTAACCTCAGAGCAAAAAGAGAAATTCCCACCCCTGTGTCCTGACTTTGTGATTGAACTTCGTTCCAAAACCGATCAGCTTTCAGTCCTTCAGGCCAAGATGCAAGAATATATGGACAACGGTGCCAAGCTGGGATGGCTAATCAACAGAAAAGACGCTCAGGTAGAAATCTATAGCCCTGGCCGAGAAACAAAAGTTTTGAGCCGCCCTTCAAAACTTTCGGGTGGTTCTGTTCTTCCAGGCTTTGAACTGAAGCTGGCAGGTATTCTTTAGATTTTCATCTTCTGATCAATTCTCCTTTCAAAGTTTCCCGCTTAACTTATGCTGCGCCTCACAGAAGTCAAACTGCCGTTAGACCATACCGATGCAGACTTAGAGACAGCTATCTTGCAAAGGTTGAAGATAAGCAGCGCTGATTTGCAAAGTTTCTCTGTCTTCAAGCGCAGCTACGATGCCAGGAAAAAGAATGCTATTTCTTTAGTGTACGCGCTCGATGTTGAGACGCCGAAGCAAAAGCAGCTACTGAAGAAGTTCAAAAAAGCAGGTCGGGTGTCGCCAGCTCCAAACATGGACTATCGGTATGTTGCACAAGCGCCAGCCGAACTAAAGAAGCGTCCAGTTGTGATTGGGGTTGGTCCCTGTGGGATGTTTGCGGCGCTGCTGCTGGCGCAGATGGGATTTCGGCCAATCGTATTGGAAAGAGGGAAGGCGGTGCATGAGCGATCGCAAGACACTTTCGGCTTCTGGAGCAAGCGCAAATTTAAGCCTGAGTCCAACGCCCAGTTCGGTGAAGGCGGCGCTGGGACCTTCTCTGATGGCAAGCTCTACAGCCGAATTAAAGACAACGATCATCATGGACGTAAAGTATTGCGCGAGCTAGTGGCAGCAGGCGCGGTTCCAGAAATCTTGTGTATCAGCAAGCCCCATATTGGCACCTATCGGCTAGTGAAGATTGTTGAAAATATTCGTAACAAAGTCACTGAGCTAGGTGGAGAAATTCGGTTTCAGAGCCGAGTAGAAACAATTGAGATAGAAAAAGGAGAGAATCGCAAAGTTCGCGGCGTCACGCTAGAGAATGGAGACTTCATTGCCAGTGACCACGTTGTCCTTGCCGTCGGACACAGTGCTAGAGACACCTTCGAGATGCTGCATCAGCAGGGTGTTTATATCGAGCCGAAGCCTTTCTCTGTCGGCTTTCGCATCGAGCATCCACAGCCGCTGATCGATCAGCAGCGCTATGGAGAGAATGCTGGACATCCTATTTTAGGGGCGGCAGACTACAAGCTAGTTCACCACTGCGCTAACGGTCGCACGGTCTATAGCTTTTGTATGTGCCCTGGTGGGCAGGTCGTGGCCGCAACATCTGAAGAAGGGCGGGTAGTCACTAATGGCATGAGTCAGTACGAGCGCGGTGGCAAGAATGCTAACAGCGGTATTGTTGTTGGCATTACGCCGGAAGAAGATTATCCTGGCGATCCGTTAGGCGGAATCAAGCTGCAAAGACAATTAGAGACCCGAGCTTTTGAGTCAGGCGGGAAAACGTATGAAGCGCCAGGACAGCTAGTTGGAGATTTTCTAGAAGGAAAGCCTTCAACAGAATTTGGTCAGGTAAAGCCGACCTACAGGCCGGGAGTGCATCTGTGTGATTTGAGTGAGAGTTTGCCGGAGTATGCGATCACCGCCATCCGCGAAGCTATTCCCGCTTTTGACAAAAAGATAAAGGGATTCGCTATGAAAGATGCTGTCCTTACTGGTGTTGAAACTCGCACCTCGTCACCAATTCGGATCAAACGCGATCGCCATTTTCAGAGCTTGAATACACAGGGACTGTATCCTGCTGGAGAAGGCGCGGGCTATGCTGGAGGCATTCTCTCGGCGGCTGTCGATGGAATCAAAGTTGCTGAAGCTGTAGCGCTGAGCGTAGTAGCAGATAGCTAAGCTTCTGAGGCTGCTGACGCGGTCGTGTCTAGGGCGGTAATCATTTGGACTAGGCCATCGACTAGGCGATCACGCTCCAAAGGCAAAATCTCGCTGCCGTGTAACACGTTTTGAATTAACAGATAGTGGACAATCGAACCCACAAAGATTCGCGCAGTCACCATTGGATCGCGAAGCTGAAGCTGCGTCTGAGCAGCGAGATACCGGGCGAAGTTTTCGATGATAGGTTTTTCGATCTCGCGTACAAACCGCTGTGCCAGCAGAGGAAACCGCTCCGACTCTCCAATAATTAGCCGCATTAGGTTTCTGAGCGCCTGATCCTGGCTAAAGCCATCGGTTACAAATACGGCGATTTGCCTGAGCACTTCTTTGGGGGGGAGATGGATTTCGGTAGCAGCTAGCAGTCGGTGTCTCATCTGCTGATTACGTTCGGTTAGCTGCTGCACCAGCGCAAAAAACAGCCCTTCTTTGTCTTGAAAGTATTTGTAGAGCGTTGGCTTAGAAACCTTGGCCGCTTTTGCAATTCGGTCCATGCTAGCAGCGGCATAGCCTTGAGTCGTGAATACAGTCAACGCGCCTGCTAAGATCATCGCCGCTTTATCTGGATTTTGTCCAGCAGCGTGATCCGACGAGAAATATTTAGGTTGGCCAGCAGACTGGTCAGCAGACTGGTCAGCAGACTGGGCTGAACGATTCACTCAAGCTAGCTCCATAGAGTACAACTCCAGCATGACAGACGCGCTGAGCGTTTGCACTTTAACTGAAGAGATAGTGAACTAAAGAGATATTGACTTTACTAAACGGTTTAGTAATATAGAGGTAGGACACCATTTTGCATCTATGCAAGGCTCGCTTTATGAATACAGGCAAACTAAATTTGGACAAGCCAGGCTACGACGCTGCGAATTTGGGCATCTTGAGGCAGCAATCTTCTTCAGTTGAAAAATCTTTTGGCAAGTGGAGGCTGCGGCGATCACGATGGGGTTTGCTCATAGGACTCTTCCTGCTGGGCGTAGGTGGAACAGCAAGTTGGTGGGCTTGGCAAGAAAGATCGGCGCAGCTGGTAGAAGCAAGCTCAGAAGTCGCTGCCCCCGAAATTGCTACGGTGACTGCGTTAGGGGCTCTAGAGCCTGCCGGAGAGCTGATCAACGTCACCCCGCCAACGTCGGTGCAAGAAAGCCGCATTGGAGAGCTGCTAGTAGAGGAAGGCGACCTGGTTGCTGCTGGTCAGGTAATTGCAGTTTTAGATAACCTGGATCGCCTACAAGCCGCTCTCCAAAAAGCCGAACAGCAGGTAGAAATTGCTCGTGCTAAACAAGCCCAAGTCGAAGCCGGAGCCAAGTCTGGAGAGATTCAGGCTCAGCTTGCAGAAATCTCTCGGCTAGAAGCTGGCCGAACCGGAGATATTGCCACGCAGCAGGCTACTATCGCCCGTATAGAGGCCGAGGTCAACAACGCTCGCGCCGATTTCGAGCGATATGAATCCCTCTATCAGCGCGGTGGCATCTCAGCTTCAGAGCGGGATGCGCGGCGATTGACGTTCACCACTGCCGAGCAAAGGTTGGCCGAAGCTAGGGCAACACTATCTCGCATTCAGACCACCAGTGCGCAGCAGATTTCTCAAGCTGAGGCCACGCTAGACAGGATCGAAGATGTGCGTCCGGTTGATGTGTCTGCGGCCAGAGCGGAAGTTCAATCCGCGCTAGCTGCCGCGGCTGAAGCCCAGGCCAATTTAGACCAGGCATCTGTGAAATCACCTGTCACCGGACAAATTATCAAGATTCACGCGCGTCCAGGTGAAACCGTTGGCAGTGATGGCATAGTCACCCTTGGCCAGACGCAGCAGATGATGGCGATCGCAGAAGTCTATCAAGACGATATTCGCAAGATCGATATCGGCCAGTCAGCCGTAGTGACTTCTCCAGTCATTGCTGAGCCTTTGCAAGGGACTGTAGAACAGATTGGCCTACAGGTGGAGCGCCAAGACGTAGTGAATGAAGATCCGGCTGCAAATATCGATGCCAAAGTTGTTGAAGTGCAGGTGCGGCTAAATGAAACAGATAGCCAGAAAGTCTCTGGACTCTCGAATTTGCAGGTGACCGTCACTATTGAGACTGAATAGGTTTTCTTTTCAGAAGGATTTAATATCGTTATGCTCAATCCAATTGGACTACTACGCAAGCTTCAGAATCGAACACCGCTAGGATTCAAGCAGCTAAAGCACGATCGACTGCGGCTGTTGACTGCGATCGCCGGAATCACCTTTGCCGATGTCTTGATCTTTATGCAGCTTGGTTTCTCAGATGCCCTCTACAAAACCAACACCCAATTTCCCAGACAAGTTCAAGCCGATCTGGTCATTCTCAGCACCGAAGCCAAAAACTTTGGCCGACTGCGAACGTTTTCTAGAAGAAGACTTTACCAGGCGCTAGATGTACCAGGTGTCGCCAACGCCGACGCCCTCTACATTGCCACAAAGGAGTGGAAGAATCCGCAGACAAGAGAGAAAAAATCTATGCTGCTAATTGGGCAAGACCCGACCAGGCCAGCGTTTAAGCTGCCAGAAATTAATCAGAAATTAGAAGAGATTAAGCTACCTAACCGCGTTCTGTTTGATCAAGCTGCTAGAGGTGAGTATCAGGAGGCGATCACGCAAGTTACGGCAGGTGAACACGTTACGACAGAAATCGGGCTGCAAACGGTAACCATCGTGGGTTTGTTTGAAGTTGGCGCGTCTTTCGCCAGCGATGGGGCAATCATCACTAGCGATCAAAATTTTCTTAGGCTGTTTCCTAGACAAGAGGCAGGCGTAGTCAGCATGGGCCTGATTGAGCTAGAAGCAGGCGTAGACGCTGAGCAGGTGAGAGCTAACCTAGCAGAGTATCTAGAAGATGATGTACAGGTATTCACGCATGAAGAATATGTCGAATTTGAAGTGAACGATATTAAAAGAGATTCTCCTATTGGGTTCATCTTTGGCATCGGTTCGGCGATGGGATTTATCGTTGGTGTGGTGATTGTATACCAGGTTCTTTCTACTGATGTGAACAGTCACTTAGCGGAATATGCCACGTTTAAAGCGATGGGCTATCGCAATAGCTATCTATTAGGCGTTGTATTCGAGGAAGCCTTGATCTTGTCTCTGCTGGGGTTCTTTCCGAGTTTGCTGGTTTCGCTCGGAGCCTATCAGCTAACAGCAAGGGCTACTGCATTAGCTGTTTCAATGCCGATCAGTCGGGTGATTATCGTGTTCTTTCTAACGTTGTTGATGTGTAATGCTTCGGGTGCGATCGCCACTCGCCGACTGCAAGCTGCTGATCCTGCCGATATCTTTTGATTCCAATCTCTCGAAGCGCTCTCTACCTGTAAAAGTATGACAACTTCAACTGCTATCTCAGTCCAGCATCTTGATCATTTCTTTGGATCGGGGCGACTTCGCAAACAAGCTCTGTTCGATATAAACCTGAAGATTTCAACTGGTGAGATTGTAATCATGACCGGGCCATCAGGTTCAGGTAAAACAACCTTGCTGACGCTGATTGGTGGCCTGCGATCTGCCCAATCTGGCAGCTTGAATGTAGTCGGTCACGAAATTGCAGACGCTAGTGAAAGTGAACTGGTCCAAGCGAGAAGAGATAATGGTTACATCTTTCAGGCGCATAATTTGCACGAGAGTTTGAGCGCTGTAGAAAACGTGCAGATGGGACTGGAGGTGCGAGGGAATTTGGCTAAAGCCGAACGTTATGAGAGAGCAACGGAGATGTTGGAGAAAGTGGGGTTGGGCGATCGCGTAGCCTACTATCCAGCTGATCTATCTGGTGGGCAGAAACAGAGAGTTGCGATCGCCCGTGCCCTGGTGAGCCAACCCAAGATCGTTCTTGCCGACGAGCCAACAGCTGCCCTCGATAAAAAATCAGGCCGAGACGTAGTCGAAATTATGCATGATCTCGCCAAACAGCAAGGCTGCACCATCCTACTGGTCACTCACGACAATCGCATTCTGGACATTGCTGATCGCATTATCTACATGGAAGACGGTCGCCTTGCCAATAAACCTGAACTCGTAGAAGTCGGTATAGACTAGAAAAGACTGACCATCGATTATCATAGAGAAAATAGCAGCATTTTGTGAGAAGTGGGGCATCGATAGTATGGCGCTGTTTAGCTCCGTGTTGCGTCCAGATTTTCGACCAGATAGTGATATCGATTTTCTAGTGACCTTTAAGGAAGAAGAAAGGCAAGGTCTGTTGACTGTAGTGAGAGCTAAACGTGAACTTGAATCTCTAACTAGTGCTCTGCCACGGTGATTATGACAGGCTAGGCTGAGGATAGAGTCTAGAGAGCTTGGTACGAGCATCTTCGACTGTGAACAACCAGTTGACCGACGCTTTCCTAGCATTGCGCTTCTCTTCCCAAAGGCTAACCAC